>NZ_JAGFPF010000616.1:0-1130 GCF_025962695.1 Candidatus Symbiopectobacterium sp. NZEC135
CTCCGTGAGCATCTGGTGGTTAGGCATGGCGCTGTCGGGCTACAAAAAACCCAATGATGACAAGGTGTGGGCGCGCAAACTGTTTGTGTTCTCGATTGTAGCCATCACATCACTGAGCGTGATGATGTCTGTCGACTCGATGACGCCGATGCAGGATGTGCTGATCACCGCACTGCGCTAACGTTTACCGTTCGCACCTTGAAAAAACAGACGATGCCCATCGTCTGTTTTTTTTCGCCCTTCCCCACGTTTTGCTGCATTTAATATGTCATTTTATGACGGCGCGCCAAATCAAGTAACAATGCCACCATTTACGGCCCGATGAGTAAGGCACTACAATAGCGCCAACGCAATTTTGAGGTTTTCATGAACGATACGTCCCTCACTGACAATATAATGACGCCGAAAGAACGGCGCGCAACCTGGGGTTTAGGTGCGGTTTTTTCCCTGCGGATGCTCGGCATGTTTATGGTTTTGCCGGTGCTCACGACCTACGGCATGGCGCTGCAAGGGGCCAGCGAATCGCTGATTGGCCTTGCGATTGGTATCTATGGCCTGATGCAGGCACTGTTTCAGGTGCCCTTTGGGTTACTTTCCGATCGCGGAAACCGCTCATCGTTATCGGTCTGCTGATGTTTGTGCTCGGCAGCGTGGTTGCCGCCCTCAGCACCACGATTTGGGGCATTATTCTTGGTCGAGCATTGCAGGGCGCGGGGGCAATATCTGCCGCTGTCATGGCATTGCTGTCCGATCTCACTCGCGAACAAAATCGCACCAAAGCAATGGCTTTTATCGGCATCAGTTTTGGCGTAACCTTTGCCATCGCCATGGTGCTTGGCCCAATCGTCGCGCACGCCTGGGGATTGCAATCGCTGTTCTGGTGCATGGCCCTGCTCGCATCGCTTGGTATTATCATCACCCTGACGCTGATCCCCAACGCCGCTAGCCATGCGCTCAATCGCGAATCCGCCATCGTGCGCGGCAGCATTCGCCAGGTGCTCGGTAACAGTCGGCTGGTGAAACTCAATATCGGCATCATGTGCCTGCATATCCTGCTGATGGCGAGTTTTGTCGCCTTGCCGCGCGTGCTGGAACAGGCGGGCCTGCCCGCGGGGTCACACTGGAAGGTG
>NZ_JAGFPF010000617.1:0-1128 GCF_025962695.1 Candidatus Symbiopectobacterium sp. NZEC135
CTGAGAAAATCGCGTTGCAGGCCGCCAAACGGGAAATATTTATACAAGCAGAAGGCAATTTTCATGCGGAATTCCTTATCTTTCTGCCGTATTTAGTGGAGCACCCGTGGGGCAGGCCAGCAGTTTTTCTGCGGCTTGAATAACGTCCTGAGCAGGGATACATGACAGGTATTTTTTATTTCTATCGAGATACTTTCTCTCGGGCATGGCGGTGTAGTCTCCCGCCCAGAGAACAATATGGTTATCTGACCAAGGGCTCCATTTACGGTGATCCGTCGGTCCAAACAGGCAAATTGTTGGCGTCGCGAGCGCTGCCGCCATGTGCATTGGTGCTGAGTCGACGCCGATATAAAGCACGGCTTTGTCGATTAACGCTGCCAGTTCGAGAAAATGCGTTTTACCGGCAAGCGACAGAGTAGGTTTGTGTTCGCACAGGGTGTGGATCTCATTCACCACCGCCACATCCTCGGCACCTGGGCCACAGGTAAGGACGACCTCTAATCCTTGCTGTTTCAGATGATCAATGACCTGTGCAAATTTATCGTTATCCCAGCATTTAAAAGACTGTCTGGCAGTCGGCTGAATGACCACATAAGGCGTTGCCGTTAACTCAGGCGCAAGGGCAAAAACGCGTTCCGCGTCTTCCGGGCCGTAGTACAGCGACAGCGGCCGAGTTCTGTCTTGTTCTGGCACATCCAGAGGGGCGAGCAAAGAGAAGTTCTGCTCAACGATATGTTGCCCCGTTGGTTCCAGACAGTGGGTGAAACAGGCGCGCCACAGTGACTGCCGGGCTCCTCCGCGTTGAATGGAGAGACTGTAAGGGCAGTTCAACGATTTAATCAGCAGCGCTATTGGCCATTGGTCGGCCAAATTCACAATCAGGTCATAGCGGTTGCGTTTAAGTGTGTTGCGCATGGTGACAAAATCACTGATTTTCTCCATTGCGCCAGCGGTTTTTCTTTTCAAACCGTATAACCGGTGGATATCCGGGTGCTTGGAAAGGATAGGGATGGTGTCCTGGTAGAGCAACACATCAATCGCGGCCTTTGGGTAGCGCGCTTTTAGCGTGCTGATAAGCGGCGTAGTCAGCAGCATATCCCCATGAAAACGCAGCTTTACAATCAATAT
>NZ_JAGFPF010000619.1:0-1127 GCF_025962695.1 Candidatus Symbiopectobacterium sp. NZEC135
ATGGTATCCATCATGTTGGCACCCGTTGCTTTATCGATAGCATTTAGCAGCAAGCCGAGTGGTGTTTTATCAAAAATTTGTGTGACAATATCACCCAGGATATTCATAAGAGGCATAAAAACATGCTCCATGAGGGGATTCATCACCATTTCTGTTAATGATTTACCGGTTATAGCAGCAACAATCGGGTCAGCGACCATCAAGCCGATACCTACAGCCATCAACGCAATGCCACCACCACCAAATACAGTTGTAATTGCCCCCAATGCGATCGCCAGGCCACCTAAAACTTTTCCAATACAGCTGGCCATTTTTTGCGCTTCTTCCGCTTTTCGGACCTGCTCTTCGTATTCATCAGATTTACGCTGCATTTCTGCCTGACGTGCTTTGGTTTGAATACGGTTCAGTTCAAGGTCATTTTTCAGTTTTTCTGCTGAGGCCTCTTCCATTTGCATAATAAACTCGGTGATCAGCATGATCATGACAGCCGTTTTAGTCAGCGCCTTCTCTGATTGCGTCACTGCATTGCTGGATACGACGCCACCTTTAGACGTCATATCTACATCGCCGTACTTGCTATTCATTTCTGCCGTGCTGGCATTAATGTCATTCAAGACGCTCTGCATCGCAGCACGCTTTTGCTCGGCAATCAGGCGCGCATCGGATAACGTTGTTTGAGCAAGGCCTAGCGCTTTTTGCGCATCAGCCACCTCCTTTTTGGCCTGCGTTACGTCAGGATTGTCTGCCAGTGATGGATCATCAGGGTCTGTCACCCCTAATTGTTCTAGCAACTCAGCCAGTGAGCGCTGCGCCTCATCAAGCTTGCGTTGCGCTTGAGCCACGTCATCACTTGCACCGTCAACCCCCTGTTGCGCCTGGGAAAACTCCGCCTCAAGGCCATCGTAGGTCTCATGTAACGCATCCAGATGTGCTGACAGCTCACGAGCTTTATCCATACGCGCTTCAGACTGAGTCAAAAACACTGCCAGGGCATTGGCACGCTGGGTGGCGTCCATCCCGCTGGCGATCTCCTGATATTGCGCCATTAAAAACAACATTTGGGCTTTGCTGGTTAACGGTGTCGATTGGCGGATCGTGGGTAACTCGACACTCTCCGACGTTAACGA
>NZ_JAGFPF010000618.1:0-1127 GCF_025962695.1 Candidatus Symbiopectobacterium sp. NZEC135
CACGGCAGTTGCGGCTACAGCGGCGTGCCACGCTTGAAGCAACTGTGTTACACGCTGGAAACCGCACTGCGTAAGGGAACGGACCTGCTGGAACTGGAACCGGAATGGCTGGAGCTGCTCGACGAAATCGCCAACGTACGGCGGGCGGCACAGGCGCATTTGCAGTGATCCGTGAGCGGTGTGGCGACCAGATCTCTGCTTGCGCCAACCACTCACCGCCCTGATGCGGCTATGGCCTTTTTCAGCTCGGCCAGCACCAGAGGGAATTCGGTGAATCCATCACTTGCCAGAAAATGGTTACCCTGCTCAACCGTAATAAACCTGGCGTCGAGGGATTTCGCCAACGCCTGACTGAACCGGTAAGGCACCACGGTATCATCAGCCGCAGCAATGACGACCCGAGTGTTTGCCCTCTGCGCCAGCGCGCCATAATTAATGGCCGGTTTTATAAAGCGGTCAAGCTGCGGAAGCGTCGGCAGACTGCCATTGAAGCCGGATACCAGAATATAGCCACCGATGGGCGCGTTGGTCGGGTGTTTTTCAAGGAATCTCAACAGCGTAATGCTGCCAAGACTGTGCGCGACAAAATAGGTGTTTTTATCTAGCGATGTCACCTGTGTTTCAAGAGCCCGTTGCCATGCCTGCGGTTGTGGATCGTCAGTAGTGGGTAAATTAACGATCGACACCGTAGCTCCCGTTTTCTCCATCTCGCTTTTCAGCCACGCGAACCAATGCTCTGACGGTGAAGCGCCGTATCCGTGAACAATGTAGATGCGCGCAGTTGATTGTTGTGTGTTTGCGGGAGAGGTACAGCCCGACAATACGGCGGCCATCGAAAGGAGTAGAGCGATAAGTTTATTCATTTTCCCTCACTGAATGGGATGAAAAGTCAGATGTTGTCGATAGACCTGAATCTTAGTGCTTCGAGCCCAATGGCACAGAGGGTGTTAGCGTCAGTGATAACAAAATGAATGGATTTTGGATCTTTGATGACGCGTCGCCCCCGGCACCAGCGCGGGGACGACGAAGAAAGGAGCCGCCAGAAAAAATCGGCAAAAAGAGCGTTATTGGAGCGTTTGCGCCAGCTTGATGGTTGCCGCGACGTTACGTGCTGTCATGCGCACGTT
>NZ_JAGFPF010000061.1:0-25612 GCF_025962695.1 Candidatus Symbiopectobacterium sp. NZEC135
TTTTGCACACACCAGGGAATGTGAATGTACAGGCTGAGCGGCGGCAGTTTATGCATGACGCAGCGCATCCAGCAGTAAACGCAGCGCCTGACCACGGTGCGACAGCGCATTTTTCTCATCGCGCGTCATTTCTGCGGCGGTTTTGCCTGCACTCGGCACGTAAAAGATAGGGTCATAGCCGAAGCCGCCTTCGCCCGCAGCTTTACGCGTCAGCACACCCTGCCAGCGGCCGTGGCAGACCAGCGGCGTCGGGTCATCGGCATGGCGCAGATAAACCAGCACGCAGTGGAAGCTGGCACCGCGTTGTTCGTCAGGCACATCCTTGATTGCCTCGAGCAATTTATCCAGATTGGCTTGATCGCTGGCGTCAACCCCGGCGTAGCGCGCGGAGTAGATACCCGGCGCGCCGCCCAACGCGTCAACCGCCAGACCCGAGTCATCAGCCACCGCAGGTAACCCGGTGATGTGCGCCGCGTGGCGCGCTTTGAGCAATGCATTCTCGATAAATGTCAGCCCGGTCTCTTCGGCAGAATCAACGCCCAGCTCGGTTTGTGCGACGATATTCATGCCAAAATCCGCCAGCAGATCGGCGAGTTCGCGAACTTTTCCGGGGTTGCCGGTGGCTAAAACGACGTTTTGCCTCGTGGTATCCATGCGTGTGTCCTGCATTCTGTTAATGCCATCGTGAGGAATGGCGGGGCGTTATCTGTTGCGATGCGCAGTTCCCTGCGGCGGGTTACTGCGAGATCAATGCGGCGATTTCCGTAGGAATGTGCTGCGGATTAACAATTCTAATCTGTTTATGGCGGCCCAGCTCACCTTTTTCAATGTTCACCGCGCCTTTTGCCACCCGGAACTGCTTGGCAAGGTATTTAACCAAATGCGCGTTGGCCTGACCATCAACCGGCGGCGCGGTGATGGCGACTTTCAGCTCATCACCGTGCAGGCCGACTATCTGGTCACGGCTGGCCTTCGGCTGAATATAGAGCCGAATAACCAGTCCGTCAGGCAGCAGTGCGATTGCACTCACAGCAGGAACCAAAATTCCGGAAACAGATCCATGCCGAGGTAGTTCAGGAGATACAGGATCAAAATCACCGCCATGGCAGAGAAATCGATGCCGCCCATGGCCGGAATAATACGACGAATCGGTGCCATAAACGGCTCGGTAAGTTGGAACAACAAGTAGTCTACCGGGCTGCGTCCCTGGCTCACCCAACTCATCAGCGCTCTGATGATCACCACCCAGAACACCAGATAGCCTGCGGATTTTAACAGTGCCAATAACCCCACCAGCAAGTTCACCGGGCTTATCGCGAAAGCACCTACCTGAATCAGCATCAGCAGCGGATATTTCAACGTGGTCAGCAGAAACGCCAACAGCAGCGATGCGCTATCGATAGGGCCGAGTGCAGGCAGAATACGGCGCAGCGGCCTGACGATAGGTTGCGTGATTTTCACCACGAATTGCGACAACGGGTTATAAAAATCACTGCGTGACCATTGCATCCAAATGCGTAACAGCAGCACCATTACATACAGGTCGACCAGTGTCTTGACCAGAAACGTCAGGGTTAGCATAGAAACATCGATTCCTTATCAGCTATATAGAGAATAACGGTGCGTTAAAACAGTTTTTCCATTTCCTGCGCGCGATGCACGGCAGCCTGCATGGCATCGGCGACGGTTTGTGTCAGTTGGCGTTCATTAAACACGCGCAGCGCCTCTGCGGTGGTGCCGCCTTTAGACGTCACATTCTCACGCAGCGTCGCAAGCGGAGTATCCGGGCTGGCTTCTACCAGTGCGGCTGCACCCAGTGCCGCCTGCTGCACCAACTGACGTGCACTTTCCGGCGTGAACCCCTGGCGCATGGCTTCTTGCTGCATCGCCTCCATAAACAGGAAAAAATAGGCCGGTGCGCTGCCTGCGGCGGCGATAACGCCGTTGATGCCGCTTTCTTGCTCAACCCAACATACTTTACCCACGCTTTGCATCAGTTCAGCGCTAAAGGCACGGTCTTCCGCCGATACGTTATCAGGGGCGTAAAGGCCGCTCATGCCTTTGCCCACCAACGACGGCGTGTTTGGCATAATACGCACCAGCGTTAGCGGCTCCCCTAACAGCGCTTGAAAGCGCGCTACGCTGACGCCAGCGGCAATAGACAGCACTAGCTTGCCCGGCACGTTCAGCACACCGCGCAGCGGCTCGCATACGCTGGCCATCAGTTGCGGTTTCACCGCCAGCACCACGACGTCAGCGTCCTGCGCCCCCGCAAGATTGTCGTCGCTGCTGATCACACCATAGCGCTGTGCCAGCGCATCCCGTCGTGTGGCACTCGGTGCGCATACGCGGATACGATCGGCAGGATAACCGCCGTTAACCAGCCCTGCAATGATGGCCTGCGCCATGTTTCCGGCACCAATAAAGGTAAGCTTGCGGTGTTGCATCTTTATGTTCTCTCGTGTTCGTCAACGGGCAGTCTCTGGGTTCAACCTCGACGGGGATTATCCTGCTGAGGCCTATCCATGCTGAGAATAGTCACGCGCACCGAAAATGGCGGTGCCGATACGTACCAACGTACTGCCTGCCGCAATCGCGGCGCTCATATCATCCGTCATTCCCATGGAGAGGGTGTCCACCTGAGGATAATGTAATTTTAACTGCGCAAACAGGTCATTCATCGATTGAAATACGGCTAGCTGCCGTGCGTAGTCACTTTCCGGAGCCGGAATTGCCATCAGGCCCCGCAGCGTCAGGTGTGGCAGCGCCGCGACGGTGGCGGCCAGGGCGGGAAGATCGGCGGGAGCGATCCCCGATTTGCTGGCTTCACCGCTGATGTTCACTTGCAACAGCACGTTCAACGGCGCTAATGCCGCCGGGCGTTGTTCACTCAACCGTTGGGCGATTTTAGGGCGATCGACGGTGTGACACCAGTCAAAATGTTCGGCAACCAGACGGCTCTTGTTGGATTGCAGCGGCCCGATAAAGTGCCATTGTAATTCCATCTGAGGCAGGGCCTCACGGAAATAAAGCACCTTGTCCACGCCTTCCTGTACATAATTTTCCCCAAAACCGCGCTGCCCGCTGGCAATCGCTTCTTCGATCGCTGCCACAGGTTTGGTTTTACTGACGGCAAGCAATGTCACCGCGTGCGGGTCGCGTCCACATGCGGCGGCTGCGGTGGCGATCTTCTCTCTGACGTGCTGTAGATTCTGCTCAATCGGGTTCATGGTCATGCTAAGGATGGGATCTATGGATATCAATGAGTGGATAACCTGTAGTGTAAAACAGAATGCCTCCGATCTGCACCTGTGTAGCGGATATCCGCCGATGTGGCGTATTGATGGCGAGTTACAACCGATACAGACCAGCGCCTGTTGCAACACTGCGCAGTTGGAGCGTTGGGGCGAAAGTTGGATGACGGCCCTTCAGCGTCAGCAATTGCACGCCGAGGGGCAGGCTGATGGCGCATTGACCACACCCGATGGCGTTCGGCTGCGCGCGCATCTGTTTCGTCAGCATGCCGGCCTTTCCGTTGCGTTGCGCACCATTGCGACGACGGCGCATGCGTTGGAAACACTGCATGCGCCACCGATTCTGTCTTCATTGATAACACGGCCCGCCGGGTTGATTCTGGTGACAGGCGCAACCGGCAGTGGAAAATCCACCACATTGGTGGCGATGGTGAACGCGCTTAGGCAGCAGCAGGCGTGCCATGTGGTCACCTTGGAAGACCCGATTGAATTCGTCTATTCTCGCGAATTCGCTGGCGATCGTGGGTTGATTCAACAGCGTGAAATCGGCGTGCACTGCCCGTCATTTGCCCACGGTTTGCGCGGTGCGCTGCGTGAAGACCCGGATGTGATCCTGCTGGGGGAGCTGCGTGACGGTGAAACCATTCGGTTGGCGTTAACGGCGGCAGAAACCGGGCACTTGGTGTTGGCGACGCTGCATACGCGCGGTGCCGCACAGGCGGTAGAACGTTTGTTGGATGTGTTTCCCGCCCAGGAGAAAGACTTCGTGCGCAGCCAACTGGCGCTGTGTCTGCAAGGTGTGGTGGCGCAGCAACTGGTGCCACGACGCGGAGGCGGACGCATTGCCCTGTATGAAGTGTTGCTGGCCAATACGGCGGTGGCTAACCTGATTCGTGAGGGGAAAAGCCATCAGTTGCCGGGCCTGTTGCAGATGGGCGGTCAAAGCGGGATGCAAACTTTTGCGCACTGCTGGCAACAGCGTTGGAAAGCGGGGTTGCTGCCACCGGATGCGGAACCGGCGCTCACGCCATAAATAAGGCGGTAAATCGCGGTGAAAAAAGCCCCGCAGCGGCCCGATACGCCACGGAGCTGCCAGAATTTGGGCCTCAGCACAAGCTACTTCAGCCCGGCCAATGCCTCTGTCAACGCCAGCATGGTAAGCGACTGACCATACGCGCGCTGTTTGATGGCAATCTTGCGATAGTGATCGAGATCGTGCCCGACCGACGTTCCTGCGGAGACATCCGCCACTTCCCCCTGTGGACTGATGCGGCTCAGCAGAGCGTCGACACCTTTCCAGGCGGCATCGTGATAGCGGTCGTCGAGCAGACCGAGGCGTATGCCTTTTAACAGTGCGTAGGTGAAACCGGCGGTGCCAGAAGCCTCCAGATAGCTGTCAGGCTGGTTAAGCAGGGTACGCCACATCCCGCTGGCATCCTGATAGCGCACGGCGGCATCCGCCTGACGGCGGAAGGTGTTGAGGATCATCTGGTAGCTGGCATCTTGGTGGTCCAGCATTTCCAGGAAATCGACGGTGCTGATGGCTGCCCAACCGTTACCGCGTCCCCACAGCGCCTTGCCGTAGTTGCCGTTACCGGTGAAGTTCCAGCCGTGCATCCACAGTCCGGTATCTCTGTCGATCAGGTATTTGATGTGCAACAGGAACTGATAGCTGACTTCGTCCAAATAGGAAGGACGATTGAGGTAGGTGCTGGCGCGGGCATAGAACAGGCCGCTCATAAACAGCGTATCGACCCAGAGTTGTTCTTCATTGAGGTGATCGCTGGTGCAGTGAGTGAACCCATTCTCTTGGGTGCGCAGCAGTTCGTGTTCAATCCAGTGTGCGTATTCCTCGATCAGCGCTTGATGCTCGCGGGTTTCCTGGGCGATCCCCATGGTCGTGAGCGTCAGCATCGGTGCCATGCGGTTGATATTTTTCTCTGGCAACCCTTCTGCCAGGCGGCGTTGATACCATGCCAGCACATAGTCCAGGTAACGCTGTTCGCCCGTGACCTGATAAAGACGCCAGATACCGTAGATCCCCACGCCTTGCGACCAGTCCCAGTTTTCGATCGAGAGATCGGAGGCGATCACCTTCAGCTTCTTCAATGCGGCATCGTCCGTGCGAACGGTGATGATCTCATTGAACAATTGCTCAAGTTTTTGATAAATCGCGTCGTAGCGGCGGGCGGCTGCCGCGGTGTCCGTGTGCGCAGTGTCAAAGGCGTTCATAGTTTTCTCGCATGTTTACAAATAACGTAGTGACAGAATAAAACGGTTTACCCATTGCGGATAGCACCTACGCCACACGGAAGCGTAGCGTAGGTACTGGTATTACATGATTTTTTTCAGAATGCGCTGCCCCGATTTGGGGAACGATTGTGCCATCTCTTCCAGCGTCATCTGGCCATAATCGTATTTTTGCAGGTGTTCCAGGAACGAGGCCAACAGCTGTGGGTTTTCCATATAGGGAGACGGTGCAATATTGCCGTACAGCGATTCTACCTGTTTCAGCCCCTGCACGGGCAGCTGTGTGGCATTGAGCGTACCCGCATCCATTAACTGTTTGCTGGCAACCTGACTCAACGGCACGCCGCGTTGCAGCCCCATGGCGCTGACCCCTTCCGGCGCATTCAGCAAGAAGTTGATCAACTGGGCAGACTCCTGCGGATAGCGGGTGTTTTTTCCGATGGAGAGCATCATGGCCGGTTTGTAGAACATGCCGCTGTCTTTGGCGCCCGGCAGCGTCGGATAAGGCCCTACTTCCAGCGTGGCCGGTGCTTTCAGGCTACCGGAGAACGTGTTATCGGTGCTCCAGGTGTGCACGCCGCCAATCTTGCCTTCCAGCCAGTTAGGAATTTCCCAGGCGTTGGTTTTACCGTAGGCGGCGAAAAACTTCATGTTAGGGATAACGTGCCCGTCCACCAGTTTTTTATACATCCCGAAGTAGTCCAGCCACTCCTGCGGGGTAAAGGTGAAGGACTGGGTTTTATCATCGATCATGGTTTTGTTGTATTTCTGAATCATGTACGAGTTCAGAAACGTCATGATGGTGGTGTCGTGATTAGCCAGCACGAAGGGGTAGTGATCGTCGCCCAGTTTTTGTTTAAAAACCGGACCCGCCGCCAGCATGTCATCCCAGGTCTGCGGATAGCTCAATCCCGCTTTTTTCCACAACTCCGGGTTGTAATACATAGAACGCCCCGTCATCGCGACAGGAATGGCGTTAAGCTTGTTGTCCACGCTGGTCATTTTGAGCGCCTGCGGGGAGAACTGTGTCAGGTCTATCCCTTTGGCATTGTTAAGGTTATAGAAACCGTTGCCGTCCTTGGAAAACAGCACCAGCCAGTTCCAGTTGGTTTGCATCACATCCGGTTCAGTGTTGCCCGCCAACTGCGTGGTTAATTTGGAGAGGTAGCCATCCCACCCTGCGGGTTCTGCTTTCACCTTGATGTCCGGGTGCGCTTTTTCAAATGCGGCAATGGCGGCGAGCGTGGCCTGATGGCGCTGGTTGCCGCCCCACCAGGAGAAACGCAGTTCTTTGGTTTGAGCGTGTGCACCAGCGATTCCTGTTACGGCAAAACTCACAGCAAAACATAAGGGCAGTAATTTTATTTTCATAGCAACCTCATTATTTTTTGTAGGGTAAGGCATTCGTCCAATGATTCCGCAGAGTGAGATTAAAACTCCACGACCGCCTTCAACAGATTTTTATTATTGACTATTTCAGTTTCATAAATCACGGCGAGGGATGAAAAGTCAAACCGATGGCTTAGCATCATTTTCGCACTGATTTTTCCTTCACTCATCAACCTTGCCACTTTAGCAAAATCTTCATGGGTGGCATTTCGGCTTCCTTTCATGGTCGTCTCCTTTTTATGAAAATCAGGATCGGAAAATGAGAGATTTCCTTTAAATAAACCAACAAAAATAATTTGTCCACCGTGACGAATAAGATTAACGCTGTTATTCATCGCGATTTCATTTCCGGTGGCATCAATCACTTTATTAGGCAGTTCTCCCTGGAAATTGGCACGAAGTTGTTGTTCAAACTGGGGAGATGCCGGGTCCAGTACCGGTATGCCCAGCAGGTTATGGGTATGCGCCCGCCGTTCTGGTTGGGTATCAGCCAGCGCGATATTCAGGCCGTCCGCCAGGCCAATGGCCGCGACGCCCAGCCCAATCGGTCCGCCGCCGACCACCAGTACGCTATCGCCCGGCGCACATTCGGCGCGACGGATAGCGTGAGCGCTGATGGCAAAGGGTTCAATCAGCGCTGCTGCGGCCGGGTCGATGCCTTCTGCCAGCAGCACGTTACTTTCCGGTACGGCGATATATTCCACCATACCGCCATCCTGGTGTACGCCGATAACCGAGATATTTTCGCAGCAATTCGGACGATGGTTTAAACAGGCACTGCATTTGTTACAGGCGATATACGGAATAACGGCCGCCTGTTGGCCTATATGAAAGTGGGTGACATTATTTCCGATGGCAACAACGTCACCACAAATTTCATGACCGAGCACGCGAGGATAATTAAAAAAGGGCTGTTTCCCCGCCCAGGCATGAATGTCGGTGCCACATATGCCGACCGTTTTAACTTTTAATAATACTTCGTTTTCCGCTGGTGTTGGCACGGGTCGTTCTTTATATTCGAATTGTGTGGGTTGGCGGCATATAAGACTTTTCATTTTTTTATTCTCTACATCAATTTCCCCTGGTGCCGTTATCTTTTCCTAAAACACGGCCCTATGTTGCACAGTGTTTTCAGTAATGTGATAAATCACACTGACTTCGGCTCTTAATCGGTTTTTAATGAATAAAAAACCAAATAAGGTCCTGTATGAGCCGCACACCTACCTTACGCCAGCATGTGATTAACCAGTTTATCGATGCGATAAATCAGGCTTCGCTGGTCTCCCCGTTGCCCTCTCAGGCAGTGCTGGCGGAGATGTTTAACATCAGTCGCACTACCGTGATGCACACGCTGGATTACCTGGCGGAGCGCGGTATCGTGGTGCGTGAACGCGGCAAATATCATATTGCGCGCGTGCCGGAGAACAATGACGGTTTTGATGTGATCGCCGAAACGCTGGAGGAACAAACCGCACTGTTCGAAAAGCGCTTTTATCACATGATCAACCAGCGCCAGATTGTGCCGGGCGATGCCTTTACCGAACTGCAACTGGCACGGCGGTGCCACGTCCGGCCGATGGTGGTGCGTGAGTTTCTGCTGCGCTTCTCGCGTTACGATCTGATAGAGAGCCTGCGCCGGGGCTATTGGCGCATGAAACAGTTCGATCAGGCCTATGCCGAAAAGCTGTTCGAACTGCGGGAGATGTTGGAAACGCACGCGCTGAACGCCTTTATGAACTTGCCTGACAGCGATCCGCGATGGATCACGGTGAAAGAGTTGCTGGAGAGCCATCGCGAACTGCGTAACCATATTCAGCAGTACTATCGCCTGTTTTCGCCGCTGGATCAGCAACTGCACCAACTGATTATTTCGGCGGCCGATAATCCATTTTTCGATCAGATGAGCGAGATAATCTCAGTGGTGTTCCATTTTCACTACCAGTGGGACGAGCGTTCGCTCAAACA
Source organism: Candidatus Symbiopectobacterium sp. NZEC135 (assembly GCF_025962695.1). Classification (NCBI taxonomy): domain Bacteria; kingdom Pseudomonadati; phylum Pseudomonadota; class Gammaproteobacteria; order Enterobacterales; family Enterobacteriaceae; genus Symbiopectobacterium; species Candidatus Symbiopectobacterium sp. NZEC135. The sequence continues at coordinate 8,859 of NZ_JAGFPF010000061.1, forward strand.
GCGCAATACGCTGGCGGTGGAGGAGCATCTGGCATTGCTGAGTGCGATGCTGTGTCGCAACGATCTGCTTGCGATGCGTGAGCTGCGCCGCCATTTAGATACCGCAAAACAGTCAATGATCGATTCGATGGAACGACAAATGCCCGCCAACGCGGCGTCCTGAGTGCCGCGATGGCGGGAGGGAGGTTATGTTGGATAGCGCTCGCAGGTAGAGAACTGGGGGCTATAATAAATAGCCCCACCAGTTATCACCGCTGTATCCACGCATCTCGCCAATTTGAACCAAAGCCTGGTTCAAATTGTGGTGTAGATGGCGACCATTGTCTACAAAAGCCCTCATTGGGGAATGGACGGCATTCGTAAATAATGTTATTTCGGGGCTGTAAAACACGTGTTCCGGCTCGGTACGTAGATATACGGTACGGGAACACATAGTCGTAGTCCCCGGTGGGATAACCAGGATCTACTGGATACTCGGGATCTACAGGATTACCAGGATCGTTTGGAAAAACCATCGCCGCATTGTGGCGTGTTTGATCGACCACTCGCTGGTTATCTTCCATTGTGGTTCCCATGGGACGACCATTAGGTCTTAACAGCGGGCTGGAAAACATGTTGATTCTACTGCAACCGGCACAACTCGTCATCACTGTGCTAAATCCTGGAACAACAGCTGTATCCCGAAAACCAAATCCCCAAGGGAAATGGATGTTTCGTTCAGTGTTTATGTCATGCATGGCACCAAAATTATGACCAAATTCATGTACATGGGTAAAATTTTCGACACATCGCTGCCAGACTGTGCTAAATGCCCAATGCCTAAAACTGTCTAAGGAGCCGTTCAAATGGTTTCCTAATCCACAAACGCCATTATAGATGACGACTAATTGAACCATGTCTGCTCTTTCACGATTACGTGCATATGCTGTATATCTACCCAGATCATTATCGGGGGTCTGCATAGCCCTTATTAATTGGAGCTGGGTTCGGCCGTTCTCAGGGATATTGGTGATGGTATCTCTAACCCTATATCGTATTCTGAGATTGCTGTTATCGGCATTTTGCTGCAACGACGTGGCCGCCATGGCGATAAATCCCCTGTAGTTATTTTCACCTATGTCTCTAAAAGCTTCAGGGGTTGTGATAAATAAAATGTTAATTTCGCTTAATGCATTTGGATTAAAAGGGATTTGTGCTCCGCCATTGGTAGGTGCTGCTGGGCTGGCATCTAAGCCAGGGATAGTTATCGGCTCACCTTCATCAGGGAACTTGCTGCTGTCCAACGTGATAATTGCAACTCTATACTCATCTAATGGCTTGATTGTATATATCTTTCCTCTGATAGAGATCATTCCGGTAAGTCTGTTGTCTGCCCTAATCAGAGTAACAAAACTGTCTACTGTGTTTTTAAATTTATCATCAATGTAACCTCCTTTATTGACTTTTACAATTCGGCCTTGCCAAACCGATGCCTGATTATCTGTTGTTTCAAAATTGATGAGTTCTGTACTAACCACTAAGTCATTGTTTATAGGGATTTCAAGTTTTTTGATTTCACTATTTAGCTGATAAATATTTAATTTTGCGACAACTAATTCTTCAGTGGTTGGTTGATCCAATAAAGTTTTCAGGCTTACGACAGAACCACCCTCATCTTCAATGTTATACAGATATACAGCATAACTATTTGAGCTAAATGCAAATAGTGATATTAGAAATATCATTATGACTTTATAGACTTGCATAGATACCTCTCGATAAATAAATGAGAACGATCACTGTTTATGTTTATAATAAACAGGCTGATATGTTTATTTTACTTTAAGGGGTAACAAATTAAGCTTTTTTTGTTCTAAATTATTGTTTTATCTTGTAATCCTTTTCTTATTATCACGCTGGTTTTTTTCAAAGCCAAACGCTATGTTGAGTATAATCTGACTTTTGGTTTTCATTGTGGTTTTTATCTATGATTTTTTTGTTTTTAATTAATGTAAGTTGTTAGGTCGTTAATTGTTTTTTTATTTATATATAGGCTTGAATTGAATTAATTTTATTCTTTGATAATTCTCATTGTTTATCAATAAAATAGTAATTTAGGCATGCAATGCAATGCAATGCAATGCAATGCAATGATTAGATGGCTTGATACTAAATTTAGTAGTTGCATTGCAATTTCGTCTTGTTTGTCAGGAGTTCAGCATAACGCTTTACGCAACGTTAACAGAGTAACCATTTGGCAGCGTAGGAAATTAACCAAGGGAAATAATAGAAAGATTATCCTGTGTGCAATAGATTGTTATTTATATCTGTAAGTTCATGTTTATCCCTGTGTTGGCAGTTTATTGTGCAAGCAGCGCGTTTATCGAGGGTAACCACTTGCTTGCATCACCGGACTGCTGAAAAGGGATGTCAAGCGAGAGTGTCACGAGGCTCAGGATCTCCCCTCCCTTCAGAGGTGAAGCCTCAACCTATGGAAATTTACCGATGAAAGGAAGCAATCAATGCGCAAACCCAGGGAATGTGCTAAATAATTCGCCAGATCATTTGCGACTGGTTTATTATTGCTAGTAAATCTGGCTGTTATGTTGTTTATCGTTCATGTTGGTGGCGTATTTTCTTTCTGCGGGGTTGCTGTTCTGACCATAAAAAAGCAAAAGTGCGTTGTCAGCATGGGTTTTGATGGTTTGATGAACGTTGTTGTGATGAACATGGTTGCGATGAACATGGCTGCTATGAACACTGATACGATGTTCCTACCGATACCCGAGGGTATCCGAGGTTGCTGTGCAGTTAACCAGTTTTACGGATTACGGATTACGCGCGCTGATCTACATGGCATCGCTGCCTGAAGGGAAGATGACGAACATTACTGAAGTGACGCAAGTGTATGGCGTCTCTCGTAATCATATGGTCAAAATTATCAATCAACTTAGTCGGGCTGGCTTTGTCATGGCCGTGCGCGGTAAAAATGGCGGCATCCGTTTGGGCAAGCCTGCACAAACCATTCGCATTGGCGATGTGGTGCGCGCGCTAGAGCCGCTGTCTCTGGTCAACTGCGACCATGCTTTCTGCCACATCACGCCGGCATGCCGCTTAAAAGGTGTGCTGCAACAAGGTGTTCAGCGCTTTCTCTCCGAACTGGACCAGCATACGTTGGCCGATATGGTGAAAGAGAATCCGCCCCTTTATAAATTATTGTTGGTTGAATGAAGTCCGTTCAGCCTTCTGCTGAAGACAACGGAGGAACCGCAATGTCCCAAGATCCATTCCTGGAACGAGAAGCAGAAAAATACGAATCACCCATCCCCAGCCGCGAATACATTCTGGCCCACATCGAAAAACGCAATACGCCCATCAGCCGCGACGAACTGGCTGCCGATTTGGAACTCACTACGGAAGAGCAGCAAGAAGCGCTGCGCCGTCGTTTGCGCGCCATGGAGCGTGACGGCCAACTGGTGTTTACCCGCCGCCAATGCTATGCACTGCCGGAAAAACTGGATTTGCTGCGCGGCACGGTGATCGGCCACCGCGACGGTTTTGGTTTCCTGCGTGTTGAGGGGCGTAAAGACGACCTCTACCTGTCGGCTGAAGAGATGAAACGCACCATGCACGGCGATGTGGTGCTGGCGCAACCGCTGGGTGCCGATCGCAAAGGGCGGCGCGAAGGCCGTATTGTACGGGTTCTGGAACCCCGTACCGGGCAGATAGTCGGTCGCTACTTCCTCGATGCCGGTATGGGATTTGTGGTGCCGGACGACAGCCGCCTGAGCTTTGATATTCTTATCCCGCAAGAGAACATCAACGGTGCCCGCATGGGCTACATGGTGGTGGTGGAATTAACCCAGCGCCCCACGCGCCGTACCAAAGCCATCGGGAAGATTGTTGAGATTCTGGGTGATAAGATGGGCACCGGCATGGCGGTGGATATCGCACTGCGCACCCATGATATCCCCCACACCTGGTCGAAACAGGTCGAAGAACAGATCAAAGATTTCAACGAACAGGTGCCGGAAAGCGCGAAAAAGGGGCGCGTTGATCTGCGCTCGTTGCCGCTGGTGACGATTGACGGTGAAGATGCGCGCGATTTTGACGATGCGGTCTACTGCGAGAAAAAACGCGGTGGCGGTTGGCGTCTGTGGGTTGCCATCGCGGATGTCAGCTATTATGTACGCCCTAACACGCCGCTGGATCATGAAGCGCGCGCCCGTGGCACGTCGGTTTATTTTCCGTCGCAAGTGGTGCCGATGCTGCCGGAAGTGCTGTCTAACGGCCTGTGTTCGTTGAATCCGGACGTTGACCGTTTGTGCATGGTGTGCGAGATGACGGTTTCTGCCACCGGCAAACTGTCGACGTATAAATTCTACGAGGCGGTGATGCGCTCTCATGCACGCCTGACCTACACCAAAGTGTGGCATATGCTGCAAGGGGATGCGGAGCTGCGTGCGCATTACCAGCCGTTGGTAGGCGGGTTGGAAGAGCTGCACAATATGTATCAGGTGCTGGATAAAGCGCGCGAAGAGCGTGGTGGCATTGCCTTTGAAACCGAAGAAGCGAAGTTTATTTTCAACGCGGAACGCCGTATCGAACGCGTTGAATCCATGGTGCGTAACGACGCGCACAAACTGATTGAAGAGTGCATGATTCTGGCCAATATCTCAGCGGCAAGATTCGTTGAGAAAAATCAGGAGCCTGCGCTGTTCCGTGTGCACGATCGCCCGAGCGAAGATCACGTGCTGGCGCTGCGCAGTGTGCTGGGTGAGCTGGGTCTGGAACTGAAAGGCGGAATGAAGCCGGAACCAAAAGATTATGCGGAACTGATGACGCTGGTGGCGGATCGTCCCGACCATGAAATGCTGCAAACCATGATGCTGCGTTCCATGAAACAGGCCATCTACGATCCAGAAAATCGCGGTCACTTTGGTCTGGCGCTGACGTCCTACGGTCACTTTACCTCTCCGATTCGCCGCTATCCCGACCTGTCACTGCACCGCGGCATTAAGTATCTGTTGAGCGATCGCCGTGAACGCTGGACGCCGACCGGCGGTTGGCACAGCGATTTCAATGAGATGCTGCAACTGGGCATGCACTGTTCACTCACTGAGCGGCGTGCCGATGAAGCTACACGCGATGTTGCCGACTGGCTGAAATGTGACTTTATGCAGGATCACGTCGGTGAATCCTTTACCGGGATCATTGCCAGCGTGACCGGCTTTGGTTTCTTCGTGCGCCTCAACGATCTGTTTATCGACGGTCTGGTGCATGTCTCCACGCTGGATAACGACTATTATCGCTATGACAATGTGGGCCAGCGCTTGATCGGTGAATCGAGCGGGCAGGTCTATCGTCTCGGTGATGAGGTCGAAATTCGCGTGGAAGCGGTCAATATGGATGAACGCAATATCGATTTCTCGCTGCTCTCCAGCACCCGTAAAGTGCGCGGTGAAGGCAAGACTGCACGCGATAAGGCGAAAAAACCGGTCCGCCGTGAGGCACGGCCAGCACGGCGCGGCGGTAAGAAACCGGCTAATTTTGAACCTGATAGCGCGTTCCGCAAGGACGATAACGCAGGGAAAAAGGCGGCGCCTGATAAGGTGAAAGCAAAGGCAAAAGCGAAGAAAAAGACCGACAAGACGCAGAAAAACGCCGAGAAAACACGTAAAATCGCCGCCGCCACCAAGGCGAAACGCGCCAGTAAAAAGAACGCGGCACAGTAAATGTCCACAGCGAATGGCGGCATTGCCGCCGTTCGTTAACACACCACGTTTGAAGAGTATCAATGAGCGAAATTATTTACGGTATCCACGCAGTCAATGCCCTGTTAGAACGCGATCCACAGCGTTTTCTGGAAGTCTTTATCCTGAAAGGGCGTGAAGATCGCCGTTTGCAACCGGTGATCGCCGCCCTGGAAGCCAATGGCATCGTGATTCAGGTTGCAAATCGTCAATGGTTGGATAGCAAGGTCGAAGGAGCCGTGCATCAGGGGATCGTGGCGCGCGTTAAAGAGGGGCGTCAGTATCAGGAAAACGATCTGCCAGATCTGCTGGCAAGCGTAGCACAGCCGTTTTTGTTAGTACTGGATGGCGTTACCGATCCTCACAACCTCGGTGCGTGCTTGCGTAACGCCGATGCTGCCGGGGTGCATGCGATCATTGTGCCGCGCGATCGTTCTGCGCAACTCAATGCCACCGCGAAAAAAGTGGCCTGCGGGGCGGCGGAAAATGTGCCTTTGATCCGCGTGACCAACCTGGCGCGCACGCTGCGTTTATTGCAGGAAAATCAGGTGTGGATCGTCGGGACGGCGGGTGAAGCCGATCACACGCTCTATCAGAGCAAGCTGACCGGCCCGCTGGCGCTGGTTATGGGCGCGGAAGGGGAAGGGATGCGCCGCTTGACGCGTGAACACTGCGATGAGCTGATCAGTATCCCGATGGCTGGCAGCGTCTCGTCGCTCAACGTTTCAGTTGCGACCGGCGTTTGTTTGTTTGAAGCGGTCAGACAGCGTCTGGCGTAACCACGCCTGTTTTGTGCATCAACGCGCCGGTTTAGCGGTATAGCACGGCGCGTGATGTCCACGTGTTGGTCAATTCGTGCTCTTGCTTCAACGTGATGGTGTAATAGCGTGCGCCGTAAGCGTCTGCTTTTTGTTGGATGGCACGATCGGCGTCGTCGGTATTGCCCCGCACGTTGACCGATATCGATCCCATTTTCTCTAAGGTGCCGGTTTGGGCATAGACGATAAGCTGTGCCCGCTGTGTTGGCGGCGGCAGCGGCATTGGCTTGCCTTGAAAAGCACTACAGGCGCACAGCAGCGTTGTGAGGGAAAGGGCGATGAACCGCGTGAGCGCAGCCATAAGTTCCTTAACAGCGAAAAAGGGCGGTGTTTCGCAGTGTAGCGCGGCTGGCCCCGAGTGAACAGGGGCGTTAAGCCCCTCTGCGCTGACGCGTTATTTCACCAGATGCACTGATTTAACGTCGATCTCTACGCTATTCCAGTCTTTATCCACTTCGCCTTCGATGCGGATTTTGTCGTTGGGCGTGACCGTTTGTCCCGCCCAGCGTTTGTCATCGATATCAACATTGACGGTGCCAGAACTGTCGCGGAATTCGTACAATTCATGCCCTAACTGCCGGACCAGATGGCCTTCCAATACCACCCAAGCATCGTCCCTGAGTGTTTTAGCCTGTTCTACGGTGGTTAAACCGGGCACCGGGCCTTTAAATCCACCCGACGTGGTGCCTGCGTTGTTCGGTGCGACAAATCCTCCTTGCTGCGCAAGCGCGCCAACAGAAACGGCACCCAGTAAAAGGGCGATAAACGTTCTCTTCATCATGATATCCTTGAGGGTTATGGCCTGAGGTAAGTGTGGATGGTTATGCTATTATTCTCAAGGAATGAAACGCTTTATCCTGTTTTTTAGCGATTTTATTGTGTTTAATAAGAAGTGTATTTTCTGTAACGTGCTGTTTATTATTGATTTATCATCCCGTCGGATATCAAGATAAAGCGCTGGGGGACGCCGTGTTATCGTCCGGCGCATTGCCTGTCGAGTAAACACCACTGGCCTCACGCAGCCTGAGCGCAGCGGAGGCCGGGAATAAAACCCGTGTTTAACGTGGTAAGTGTGTCAGCGCAGGGGTTGATTCATCTATCTGAAACACGCTGACCAGTTCGGTGAGATGATGTCCTTTCTGGCGCAATCCTTGTGCCGTGTATTCAGAATTACTCACCAGTTCAGTGCTTTTCTGCGTTGCCTGACCAATCTGCACCACGGCGATATTGACCTGTTCTATGCCTGTCGATTGCTCACGAGAGGCTGTGTCAATTTCATTGATGATAGTGCTGAGCTGATGAATACGTTGCAGTAAATCGTCCATCGCCGACTGGGTTTTGGCGGAAATACGATAACCCGCTTCAATTTTTTCCAGCGATTCGTTTATCAGCGTTTCAATCTCCTTTACAGCGGTTGCGCTGCGTTGGGCCAGCGCGCGTACTTCGGCGGCCACCACGGCGAAACCTTTACCGTGCTCTCCGGCGCGAGCTGCTTCTACCGCCGCGTTCAGGGCCAGAATGTTGGTCTGGAACGCAATGGATTCGATCACGGAGGTGATGTCGGAAATACGTTGCGAAGAATCCTTAATGTCACTCATGGTAGAGACGCTATCGCTCACGCGCTCGCTGCCGTGCTGTGCGGCGTTGGCGCTCTCTTCCGCCAACTGGCGCACGCTGGAAACGTTGTCCGCATTTTGCCGCACCGTCGCTGAAATCTGCTCCATGCTGGCAGAGGTTTCTTCCACGCTGCTGGCTTGACGGCTGATCTGCTCGCTGATGTTTTCGCTATCTTGTGCCAGCGCGTCTGTACTGGCGCTGATCTCTTCTGCGGAGGCGCGTACCTGGGCGACGATGCGTGTCAGCCCTTGTCCAATACCGTTGATGGCACCGATCAGGCGGCCCACTTCATCATTGCGTTGTGTGGTCAGCGTGGCTTGCAGGTTCCCGGCAGAGAACTGTTCCGCCACTTTTACCACGTCTTCCAGCGGTCGGCTTAGCCACTGGCGCGTCAGTAACATAAAGAACACGGCAAAAATCAGCGTCAATAAGGCGCCGCCAGCCAGGAACAGATTGCGTGTATGAGTGATGTTAGCCAGCAAGTTGCTTTTGCTCAGCGTACCCACGATCACCCATCCCCACTGCGGCACCGCCTGAAAAACCATCACCTGTTCCTGTTCGTTCGGCGACAGGCTGTTGTCACGGTACTCCAGCGTGCCGTCATGGGCGCCCAGAATCTGGCTCAGCGCGCCTTCGGACCAGTCAGGACGCTGGTTAGCACGCGTTGGGTGGTAGAGGTAATTGCCGAACTCGTTGCCTTTTTTCGCATTAATCACGAAGAAATGCCCATCTTCGCCAATGCGCTTTTCCAAAATGCGTTGCTGCATCAGGGTGAATTCACGCGTGATATCGATGCCGACAAACTGGATGCCGATAATCTGGCCTGATGTATCCTTGATGGGCGTGTATTGGGTGATGTACTGCTTGCCGAACAGCGGAGCCAGACCGCTATAGGTTCCACCCTTTATAATAGCGGTGTAGGCGGCGCTTTCTCTGTCGAGCCGAGTGCCTATGGCACGGGTGCCATCTTCTTTTTTCAATGAGGTCGTGGTGCGTACAAAGTCATCGCCGTCACGCACAAACAGTGTTGAAATCGCGCCAGTGCGGCTGAGAAAATCATCCACGATGGCCGTGTTCACATTCAACTGCGTATCACCCGCTTTCAGCGTGGGCTGTGAACCATCGCCGAACGGCACCCGCTGGGTGGTATCAATGCTGTATTGGGTGGGAAGGAAACTGGCGAACAGCGTGCTGTAGTTACCCACTTCCGCTTGTAACCCAGCATCGTACATAGCGATCATGTCTGTCACACCGGTCACCTGGCTCTGCATATCGTGCAGCGTCAGCGCTTTTAACTGATCGCCCGCAGAACGCGTCAGTGACAGAGTGAAAACCAAAAACAGCACGGCCACACTCAGCGAGGCGATCGCTGAGAGCTTGATGCCTAAACCCCAGTGTCGAAAAGAAGAAAATTGCAGCATGCTATGTCTCTTTTATTAGTGCAATCCGTGCTGGAAAATGACCCATGATGTTGTCAACTGCCGCACAGCCAAGCGCCAGCAGTTAACGCCAGTAACGGCAGAGTAAGTAAATAATTCATCTGATTTGTGTAACTTTACATTGCAGTCTTTGTTATAAATCATTGCGAATTTGTATTTAAAAAAAATTTATTTTTGGTGATAGGGTGTTAGGCAACCCGAGTTTATGCTTAACGATGTGCGGAAAGAAAAAAGAGAGAGAACCCACATGGTAGAAATTTCGCCAGATACCTTGAACGGGATTGATGTCCTGCATGCAACCCCCAGCGGTCAGCAGGCGTATCCGTTACCGACGATATTCTTTTTTCATGGCTATACCTCGTCCAAGGAAGTATACGCCTATTTTGGTTATGCGTTAGCCCAAGTGGGGTTTCGTGTTATTTTGCCTGACGCAGCGATGCACGGCGCGCGTTATGATGGCGATGAGGCCCGTCGTTTACGTCATTTCTGGGATATTCTGCAATTTAACGTGCAGGAACTGCCGGGACTGGTGGATGCCGCGCGTCAGCGCGGGTGGGTTGCGGATGAGAAAATTGGCGTTGCGGGCGCATCGCTTGGCGGCATGACCGCGTTGGCTAGCATGGCGCGCTATCCGTGGATTTCAGCCGTCGCGGCGTTTATGGGGTCTGGGTATTTTTCTGCGCTGTCGCGTACGCTTTACCCTCCAGTCCCCACAGGAAGTCCGGGGTCTGACGATCTGCTGCGCCAGTTGGCGCAAACGCTGGTCAATTATGATGTCACCGATCGACTGTCTGCGTTAGCCAATCGTCCGCTATTGCTGTGGCATGGCGATGCCGATGATGTAGTCCCCGCCGCTGATAGCGCGCGCTTATATGCGGCACTGAAAGCGGATAACCAGCACCATAACGTCACCTACCTGACTGAACGTGACGTGGCGCACCGCATCACCCCGTTGGCGCTGACGGCGGGCAGCCGTTTCTTTACCCGGCATTTTGCCGCCGTACCCTTGCCTGAGGCACCGATAGCCTGATTCGCCGGTAATGGGGGGACTGCCTGACGTGTCCCGTTGGCGCGCTGTGGTTACTGCTCAGAATAGATGGATGCCATCTGCCAGTGGTTAAATGCCTGGCAGTACGCCTTCCCATTTTCGGCATAAAGCGCGATACCGCGTCCTTCTGTTGGTGGATAAATACGGCTGGTGAGACAGGTTTCCCCTTGATTGACAAAGACTTCCACTGAGGAGTGGTCGATAAAAATCTGTAGATCAAGTGAATCGCCGTCGGGCAGTGCCACACTGCGATAGCCGCCGACACCCAATCCTGATTGGCTACGATCCAACACCAAACGACGAGACTGGGTATCGACATAAAACCGGGTGACGTAGCGCCGATCGTCGCTGATGGCAATCTCGATGCCGAAGCGTTCCGCCTGGCTTTTTTGAATATCCCACGTCATCTGAATTTCCGCCTGAAGCGCGCTGATTCCCAGCCTGCGCCGTTGGTTGTTCAGTGAAAATGCGGGCAGTGAGTGTGCTTCTCGGCGCAGTGCTTGCAGTTCCCGCACCGGCATCATTCTGACGCGCCCTTGCGCATCCAGCGTCAGTTCGCGCGGCAATGTCAGACATCCGGCCCAGCCGTCGGCCTGAGTGGGTCTTTCGGACTCCCACATATCCATCCAGCCGAACAGCAAGCGGCGTCCATCGGCGGCGACGAAAGAGTGTGGCGCATAGAAATCGTGGCCGGCATCCAATTCCTGAAAATGCTGCTCAAGTGTAAAAGGGTGGTCCGGTTGCCAGCGGCCTAAAATATAGCCGCTCTGAAAGCGATTACGGTAGCGATAGCCTTCAGGTGTCATGCCCTGCGGTGAAAACATCAGCAGGTATTTATCCCCAAGCGGGAAGAAATCCGGGCACTCCCACATGTAGCCCAACCAGCGATCGGCTTTTGCCAATACCCCTTCCAGACGCCATTGGAATAGTGAGGTGCCGCTATAAAGCAAGACTTGCCCCCGATCGTTGGTATCACGCGCGCCGATCACCATAAACCAGCGACCATTCTGCTTCCAAACCTTGGGATCGCGGAAATGCATGATGCCGTCGGGTGGGGTGACTATTACGCCGTGTTTAGTGAAATGGAGACCATCTTCGCTGGTGGCAATGCATTGTACCTGGCGGACAGCACTGTCATTACCGACACCCTGTAACCACACGTGACCGGTATAGATAAGCGTAAGAAGGCCATTGTCATTCACGGCGCAACCGGAAAAACAACCGTCCCTGTCGAACGCGTCGCTGGGTGCCAGCGCAATGGGTTGATGCTGCCAGTGCACCAGGTCGTGGCTTGTCATGTGCCCCCAATGCACGGGGCCCCAGTGTTCATCATAAAGATGGTGTTGATAAAACACATGATACAGGCCATCACAGTACGCCAACCCGTTCGGATCGTTCATCCAGCCTGTAGGGGGAGCGAGATGGAAAGCCGGGTAAAAACGCGCTTTTCGCTGCTTTTCCAGCAGACGCTGGGCCTGACCGGCATCGTGAAGCGTTTGGTTTTTTATCATGGCATGCACCTGTCATCGTTGCTGAACAACGGTTCCACTGGAGAGAGCCGCCCGAATTGGATGATAAAAAGTGTCGACGTTAACACTGAGGCTGGCAAACGGTCGTGTCGGGTAACTGAGAGATATATCACGATTATTGGCGCTAACTCGTTAATAATACGTGATTTGTATTGATTTTTGTAAGTTTGATTTCCCAAAGACGGCCCGGAAGCTACGCCAAAATGGCGAGAGAACGCCTTGCGCTTACTCACGGGGGCAAGTATACTGACGCGTCATTTTTTCAGCCGCATACACACACGTTCCTTGCTTCCATGGGCCGCGGCTGACCCTGACAGGAGGCTGAAAAATCCGTAAGGAGCTATTCGATGCGTCATTACGAAATCGTATTTATGGTCCATCCTGACCAAAGCGAACAGGTTCCGGGCATGATCGAGCGCTACACTGGTGCTATCACTGGTGCAGAAGGCAAGATCCACCGTCTGGAAGACTGGGGCCGCCGTCAGCTGGCTTATCCGATCAACAAACTGCACAAGGCACACTACGTTCTGCTGAACGTTGAAGCACCGCAGGAAGTGATCGATGAGCTGGAAACTAACTTCCGCTTCAACGATGCCGTTATCCGCAGCATGGTTATGCGTACTAAACACGCTGTAACTGAAGCGTCTCCGATGGTGAAAGCGAAAGACGAACGCCGTGAGCGTCGTGATGAATACGCTGAAGCCGGTGATGATGCTGAAGCTGGGGATTCTGAAGAGTAATTGCCGTGGCGACCGCTAATCGTCTGGAACTGTCTGGCATGATATGCAAGGCACCGGTACGAAAGGTCAGCCCGTCGGGCATTCCTCACTGCCAGTTTGTGCTTGAGCACCGCTCGGTACAGGAGGAAGCCGGACTTCGTCGGCAAGCATGGTGCCGTATGCCCGTGATTGTCAGCGGACGTGAGTCGCAAGCAATTACCCACAGTATAACGGTCGGTATGCACATCAGGGTTCAAGGCTTTATTTGCAGCCATCAAGGGCGCAATGGGCTGAACAAACTGGTGTTACATGCCGAGCAGATTGAATTGATAGATTCTGGAGACTAGCCAAATGGCACGTTATTTCCGTCGTCGCAAGTTCTGCCGTTTCACCGCGGAAGGCGTTCAAGAGATCGACTATAAAGATATCGCAACGCTGAAAAACTACATCACTGAAAGTGGTAAAATTGTCCCGAGCCGTATCACCGGTACTCGTGCCAAGTATCAGCGTCAACTGGCCCGTGCTATCAAGCGCGCGCGCTACCTGTCTTTGTTGCCGTACACTGATCGTCATCAGTAATCGGCCACAGTCCACTAACGAGACTTTGAGAGGATAAGGTAATGCAAGTTATTCTGCTTGATAAAGTAGCAAACCTGGGCAGCCTGGGTGATCAGGTAAACGTTAAAGCGGGCTATGCTCGTAACTTCCTGGTTCCGCAGGGCAAAGCTGTGCCGGCAACCAAGAAAAACGTTGAGTTCTTCGAAGCACGTCGCGCAGAACTGGAAGCCAAACTGGCTGACGTTCTGGCTGCTGCTCAAGCGCGCGCTGCTCAACTGACTGAACTGGGTACCGTTACCCTGGCGTCCAAAGCGGGCGACGAAGGTAAACTGTTCGGTTCTATCGGTACGCGTGACATCGCTGATGCGGTTACCGCTGCTGGCGTTGCTATCGCGAAAAGCGAAGTTCGCCTGCCGAACGGCGTACTGCGTACGCTGGGCGACCACGAAGTGAGCTTCCAGGTTCACAGCGATGTGTTCGCTACGCTGAACGTGCTGGTTGTTGCTGAATAAGCAATGCCACGGTGCCTTCGGGCGCTGAGCGTTATGCGTGAAACGCCGACCTTAGGGTCGGCGTTTTGCGTTTTATGGGCTATCAGTAAGCACAGTAAAGGTTATTGGGCGTATGCTAATCCGACTTATTACTGGAGGTTATCGCTATGTCCGCTGTCGCTGATGTGCCGCGTATTCGTTTACAGCGGGTTTATGACGCGCAATTGCCTTTTGCGCACCCCACGTTTCTAGTGGACCGACTCTGGCCGCGCGGCGTTCGAAAGGCGCGTCTGGAAGGCGCACAGTGGCTTAAAGAGGTTGCGCCCAGCACCGCACTGCGTCAGGCATTCCACGCAGCACCCGACGCGTGGGACGCTTTTGTTGCGCAGTATCGCGCCGAACTGGCGCAGCAACGCCACTGGCAGATCATTAGGTCGGCGTTAGCCCATTCGGGTGAGGTCACACTGCTTTATGCCAGCAAAGACCCGCAGCGCAATCATGCGCAGGTTCTGCGGGATTTTCTGCTCGCGCAGTGTAACGTCTGAACGGGCCTTAACGCGTGCGGAGAAACACGCCGTCGGATTGGCGCGTGAAGTGCACCTGCTGACCATCAGCGGTTTCAATCTCCAGTTCTGACACCATTCCCTGCGCATTGAGCCGCAGTTTGACCTGCTGCCCGGCACGCAGGTTGCTCAGCGGCTTGTCTCTTCCTTCCACCTGAGCCATCGCAAAGACATCGTTAACGGGCAGATTGTTGTCCCTGAACAGTTGCGCCAATGTTTGCCCTGCGGCAATCGGATAGGTCTGCCAAGTCGGTGCGGCTGTTTCCGCCGGCGCTGGCGTGCTGTCGGCGAGATTGGCGTGCATCGGGGCTGATTCATTCAGTGCGATGGGGGTGGCTGGAGACGGGGTGCGTGACGCTGGCGGCGAATAGGGCCACAGCAGCGCGATCAGCAGCAGTGCAAAAGCAATCAGAATCGCACGGCGGTGGAAGGCCGGCAGCGGATCCATCCAATGGTAGCTATCAGGGTGATGCCACAGGCCTCGCAATACATCCAGCACACGTTCACGCTGTGATGACAAGCTGAAAGAGGGCGCATTACGCTGTTTTTCGGCCCGAGCCAAAGGCAAACGCGGAAGAACGCGTAGAACGCTGCGAATCAGCGCTTGATAATCCCTTGCGGGGGCTACTCGTTTCCTGGGCGCGATTCTGCCCATGGTGACCTCTCTTGCAACGATAGCAACCTGTAAAGCTGCCCAGTATATAGGTAACGCGCCAACGAAGGTAATACAAGAGTCATAATCGCTAACGTGTTGATGCTTAAGGTAACAAATTTGAGAGAAAGTGGAACCCTTAGTATAGAATAGGGCAGTGTATTCGCTCGCCTTTCATACTGGTAACGTCGATTTTCTCGACTGTGGGCCGGCTTTAGCGGTATCTGCGTGCTGCCAGCCTCGCTGCAACGTGAAGTATGACAGGTATAACGATCGCACAGAAGATTTTACCCTGCCGTTCAGCGCTGTTATGCTGCGTTTTCATTTTTTTACACAATGAGGAACATCCATGAGCACCCCTTCTTACGAGAGCGTTGAGGCGCAGGCCAGTTACGGTATTGGTTTGCAGGTTGGCCAACAGTTGCAAGAATCTGGCCTGGAAGGGCTGATCCCTGAAGCCTTGGTGACAGGTCTGCGTGATGCACTGGCAGGCAATGCGCCCGCCGTGCCTGTGGATGTTGTACATCGCGCGTTGCGCGAAATTCATGAACGTGCTGATGCGGTGCGCCGTGAGCGCCAACAAGCGTTGGCCGTTGAAGGTCAAAATTTCCTGGCAGACAATGCCGGTAAAGACGGCGTTAGTCAGACTGAGTCTGGTTTGCAATTCCGCGTGTTGACGCAAGGGGAAGGTGCTATTCCTGCGCGTCAAGATCGCGTGCGTGTACACTATACGGGCCGCCTGATCGATGGCAGCGTGTTCGACAGCTCCGTTCAACGCGGACAACCGGCAGAGTTTCCGGTGAGCGGAGTTATTCCTGGCTGGATTGAAGCGCTGACGCTGATGCCGGTCGGCTCCAAATGGGAACTCTATATTCCGCATAATCTGGCCTACGGCGAGCGTGGTGCTGGTGCATCCATTCCGCCGTTCAGTGCGCTGATTTTTGAAGTCGAGCTGCTGGAAATCCTCTAATGCAGGCGCAGGGGGCGCTGAAGAGTGCTCCCTGCAAACCCGGATAAAGACGGTTCAAACGGGCGTATTCAACGCCAAGCGCGGCATGATGTCGCTGACGGCTTCATCAACGGTGCTTTTATTTTTCATCCTGCAACCAGCGTGCCACAGGCTGCGATGCTATTCACCGCGCAGTGCGCGGGGGAACAGAATGTTGTTCTCCAGATGGATATGCTCCATCAGGTCGCTAATAAAAACATTGATACCGGCGTACAGCGCGCGCCAGGTATTGCAGGCGTTTTCCGGTGGTGTCACGTTGTTGGTCAGGCTTTTAACCACTTCCAGCTGTTGTCCTGCGTCATCATGCTCATGTTCCATCACTGAGATAGGGCCTGAGGCTTGTGCGCCCATACCCGACTGGATCATGGGGAACAGAATGCGTTCTTCTTTCATCATGTGCTGGGACAAATCGTCAAGGATCAACGCTAACTGCGCGGCCAGCCCGCGTGGGCACGCCGGCTTTTCATGGTGAACGCGTTCCACTTTTTCAGCCATCAGGATCAATTCCGGCAACTGCTCACGGTGACGATCGTGATAACGCTGGATGATGTGGGGAATGATGTCGCCCAGCGGTGCTGA
>NZ_JAGFPF010000622.1:0-1121 GCF_025962695.1 Candidatus Symbiopectobacterium sp. NZEC135
CGTAGGCACCAGCGACAGGGCGAAGATAAAGCCCGCTTTGGCGCTGATGCCACCCGCGCCGATAAAGGTTCCACCCTCTTTGATGGCACCAAAGCTACCGCCCAACGTGGTGAAATCGAAGGCACCCAGCCAATTCAGCCCATCGACCTTGAAAAACAGCCCTGAGAAAAACAGAATCGCCCCAACCAGCGCGATATAGGGCCCCAATTTTCTAAACAGGCCCGCACGCTGCGCCGTTGGCTGCGCGATCTCTTCTGACATACAAATCCCCTTTTGAATCCCCTGCGTTGGTGAAAAAGCCACGCTCAACGCCGCTTTCCCGCGCTGATGCCGTGACAAATGAAGAAAAAAACTGCGACCAGCGTGCAGCACACGCCAGAAATATTGCTGAGATTGATAACGGAATAAGACGCGGGGCCGTTATAGAACAAAGCCCGTTTTAGGCCTTGTATACCCGAATAATTCACGTTGCAGGAAGATGGCAAGTGAGGGTTAACCCGGTAAGTGATTCGGGTAAGTGAACACAGCCAACGCACCTGCAAGGTAAAATATGACGGATATAAACGTTATACATGCATCTCGATGGATGATGCTCAGTCAATTGCAGCAACCTATCCTTTTTTATTTCCCCTAAGCTTGTCAAGGCTTATTCTCATGAAAGTCTTGCCGAAAAAGCAAATCAGCTTTCCCGCCACGCCAATGGCAGCCTAAAACATAAAGCGTTAGGGTAAAAAGACCAAATTTGCATACCGCATGCAGAAATTGGATGGGCTTTTAGCATTGAATATATTGAACAAATTAACTTTTCCTCTGCACGTTTTTGGCAGAAAAAAATAACATGTCAATCCGATAACCGGGGGCGAAAAATTCCGCGTCTTGCGGGTACAGCATTATTCTCATCATTATGTTGGTGATTTGTAATATTGTAATCAGAGCGGAATCTGATAATCAGTAAAAACGATTAAATAAACCCTATCCAAACAGAGATTAATTCTACTTCCTGCGCATTTCTTTAGAATAAAATAAAATACTCACGGGGCTTGTGATACACTTCGTTAGTATATCGCGGTATGGCACGCTGAATAAACCATCAGCACCACTTGTTTTCGAACCACAATATT
>NZ_JAGFPF010000621.1:0-1121 GCF_025962695.1 Candidatus Symbiopectobacterium sp. NZEC135
ATCCCGGAGAAAAGCGATCTTAACTCGATCCTGTTTCTGCTGACGCCTGCGGAAGACAGCGCCAAGCTGTCGCATCTGGTGGAGGCGCTGGTGCGTTTTGAGACGCTGATTGCACGCGATGCACCGTTAAGCGAGGTGCTGCCGAATCTCTATCACAAATACGAACAGCGCTACTCCGGCTATACGCTGCGCCAACTGTGTCAGGAAATGCATAACTTCTATGTAAGCCATAACGTGCAATATTTGCAAAAAGCCATGTTCCGCAAAGCGACATTGCCGCGTGCCGTGATGCTGCCGCAGGCGGCAAACAATGCCTTTGTGCGCGGGGATGTGGATTTGATCCCACTGGCCGAGGCTGAAGGTCGTGTCGCGGCAGAGGGTGCGCTTCCTTATCCGCCGGGCGTGCTGTGTGTGGTGCCGGGAGAAATTTGGGGCGGGGCGGTGCTGCGCTACTTCCTGGCGTTAGAAGAAGGCATTAACCGGATGCCGGGCTTCTCACCGGAGTTGCAAGGTGTCTACAGCGTTGAGCAGGAAGATGGCGCTAAGCGCCTGTGCGCCCATGTGATTCAGGAATAATTGTTATTAATGGTATTAGTGGCGCGAGGGGTAAACCCTCGCGCCGTTTTTTTTATTCGGTTGCAGACGCGGGTGTTGCCGCGATTTCGCCATTAGCCGCAGCGCGACGCTTTTTCAGCCCGTACCATCCCACAATCAGCAAGATAGCCAGCACCGGAGTGGAAGCAATGGTCCAGGTGCCGTTCGGGTAGTCAAACGCCATCAGCACCACCACGCCCAGCAAGAACACTAGCGTCATCCAGGAGGTAAACGGTGCGCCGGGCATCTTGAATGAAACCGGCTCAGCTTTACCCTGTTTGATGGCCTGACGCAGCTTCATCTGGCATAAAATAATGAATGCCCAGGAACAGATGATGCCGATAGAGGCCATATTCAGCACAATCTCAAACACCTGTGACGGCACAATATAGTTAAGGAATACCCCAACGATATGGATCGCCACCGTCACCATAATGCCGGTATAGGGAACCGACTGCGCGCTCATTTTCGACAGGAAGTGCGGCTCTGAGCCACCCTGTGACAGTGAGCGCAGAATGCGTCCGGTC
>NZ_JAGFPF010000620.1:0-1121 GCF_025962695.1 Candidatus Symbiopectobacterium sp. NZEC135
TTAGCTAAAGCGTTACCCAGCGACGGCAGCATTGCCGATCTTACCGCTCATCAGTCGGTAAAAATGGAAACGTGCGACGCTGCATGGCTGTATGAGGATACCGCGTTTAATCGTTATAACCTGGTTTTCTTTGATCATGGAATTCACACACACGTCGAACAGCAGCTGGAACAGGTATTCATGCAGTCCCATGTCATTGTGTTGGTCATTTCACGGGCGTTAGCCTCACTGCGTGTGGCGAAAAATATACTTGAAGAACATAAACGTTTCTTGTTGGCAAACCCACTGAAAGAAGTACGTATTTTGCTGTGTTTAAACGAGAGTCATCCCAAAAATACGGATGAGCTTGTTAACGCTGATATTGAAGAGTATCTCGGGCTCGATATTTTTAGCGTGAATGCCTACAACGTTCATCATAATCCACTCTCCTCAGAGAGTGCGCTCTATCGACTTGCTGCTCACCTGTTAGGCAAACCATTGGGCCCTCCGTCCTCTCGTAAAACCCTGTTTACTCTACCGACTTTTCTTCGCCCCGCGCGTCAAAATGCGGTTGTGTGATTTTTGGTCTGTTTGATATCAGGGAGGTGGGAAATGGAACAGGTGATAGGGGGAAACGGCGATGAATTTTGAAACTGAAATGAACAGCACGCTGCTCTATTTTCGCGAGCAGGTGCTCAAAAATATCGATTTAGAACGCATTGATGAGTTGAAGAATCAGCGCGATGCGCTGCTGCGAGAAGTTAACGACGCCATTCAACGCGTGATGAATAGCACAGGACAATATCTTTCAAGCCGGGTTTGCAACTGCTTAAGCGAGCTTATTGCCGATGAGATTACGGGGTATGGGCCGCTGCGTGAGTTGATGGAGGATGAAAGTGTCAGCGACATTCTGGTCAATGGGCCCGAACGTATTTTTGTGGAGCGCGCGGGGAAATTGGAATTAGTCGATAAGCGTTTTATCAGCAACGAGCAGTTGATTGATATTGCGCGCCGACTGGTTGCGCGGGTGGGGCGCCGCGTTGATGACTCGCAACCGTTGGTCGATGCGCGCATGCCTGACGGGAGTCGCCTGAACGTGGTCATTGCGCCTGTTGCACTGGATGGGGCTTCCGTCTCTATTC
>NZ_JAGFPF010000623.1:0-1118 GCF_025962695.1 Candidatus Symbiopectobacterium sp. NZEC135
CTTAAACTTACAGGTATTAAAGCCCAATTCAGAGGCTGAACTGTACTCATGATAATGATCCTCATAATTGATTTCGTAATGCCATAGAATATGCACAGCATGCTGTATGATCTGAATGTTTTTCTAACTATTTTCTTTTATTACCATCTATTTCGTGATGAAAATCTAAATGGTGAAATTATTCTTTTACGTTGATGATTTTATTTTAGCTCTCTTGCCCCCACGCTACGGTGAGTGATTCCGTCGAACGTACTCGGTGGTAAATAGGATCACCGCCAGGGGTTGCGAGTTCCCCATTAATAACAGTGTGTAAGATTTGAACTCCATTTGGGTCGTATTCTTGGAACAATCTTATCTGTATGACAGAGTCTTGAATAACAAAATCTGCGTAAGTGATGAGGGTAGAATAAATGTCAAAAATAAACATCAAACCATGAAGTGTTTTGAAGTCGACAACCGTGTTTCCGAGTACAGGAGGTTCGGACTCTAAAAATTTACCGGTAAGAACGATTTGCCGTCTTTCGAACGGTTCTGAAAAATTAGTATACTTCACTATTCCCGCTAATGATTGCCCGCCAGTTTCGCTAAAATAAATTTTCCCTTCCATTTGAATAGGTATGTTACCGGAAGAGTTTAGTGGGTTTATACTCATGATAAATATCCTCATCGAAAAAATATTGGTGGCTAACTATTCTAGTACTCGCATGGTTCTGTTTGATACGGATGGTATTGATAGGTAAAGTCCATACGAAAAAAAGCAGGCGCAAGTATAGTTTGTTTGATTATTATTATCTTGTGAGGCTTTTCAGGTGTTTTATCATATTAATATGAAAAAGAATAACAGAGGGAAAAAGGAATGCAAATTTCCAAGGGGAGGAATAAAGTAAATATTCTATAGCAGAGAAATCATTTAACAGATAACGGATAATAGAATAACAATAACAGTTACCAATGGTTTGATAATTCGGCAATAAAAATGAATTTTATGAATGTGTCTTGGTGTGTTCCTGTTTAATGGATAAACAGTAGCTGGGTATTTCGGGGATTCGTTGGTATGCAGAGTAAAGCAAAAACCCTCTCCTGAAACAGGAAAGGGCACATAAGGCGGGTACATCCTC
>NZ_JAGFPF010000625.1:0-1117 GCF_025962695.1 Candidatus Symbiopectobacterium sp. NZEC135
GATTCCAGGTTGGGCTTGGCACCACCGCAACCTTGGCTTTGACATCGACCAGCGTTGGCAGAATTTGTGCCCCTTTTGCCGGATCGTATTCCGCGTGCAGGCGGAAATCGAACAATCCAAACTCGAGCTGACGCAGGATAAACAGCGCGGCCTGATAATTTTTGGCCGCCAGCATCTTGTCCAGCATGGCTTGCGGCAGCGGTTCGCCGGTTTCGTAGTGACCGGAGATGAACGCCAGCGCTTCCGGTTCCCAGCACCAGTTTTCCATAAACTGGCTCGGCAGTTCGACGGCATCCCACGGTACACCGTTAGTACCCGCGACGCCGGCGGTATCGATCTGCGTCAGCATATGGTGCAAACCGTGGCCAAATTCGTGGAACAGCGTTATCACTTCATCATGGGTGAACAGTGCGGGTTTGCCATTGACCGGACGGTTGAAGTTACACACCAGATAGGCGACCGGTTTTTGCAGTTCACCGTTGCTGTTGCGCAGACGCCCGACACAGTCGCCCATCCAGGCACCACCGCGCTTGTGCTCGCGTGCATACAGATCGAGATAGAAGCTGCCGCGCTGCTCGCCGCTTTCATCAAACAGGTCAAAGAAACGCACTTCCGGGTGCCACACATCCACGTCGTGACGCTCTTTGGCTGTGATGCCGTATATGCGTTTCACCACTTCAAACAGCCCTTCAACCGCGCGTTGCTCAGGGAAATAAGGGCGCAGTTGCTCGTCACTGATGGTGTAGAGGTGTTGCTTTTGCAATTCGCTGTAGTAAGTGATGTCCCACGGTTGCAGTTCGCCAGCGTTATGATGCGCTTTGGCGAAGGCGCGCAGTTGCTCCAGCTCTGCTTCCCCTTGTGGGCGGGCACGCGTCGCCAGATCGTTCAGGAAATCCAGCACCTGCTGCGGATTTTCTGCCATTTTGGTGGCAAGGGATTTATCGGCAAAGCTGTCAAAGCCCAACAGTTGTGCCAGTTCATGGCGCAGCGCCAGCGCCTCGGCCATCACTTCGCTGTTATCCCACTTGCCCGCATTCGGCCCCTGATCGGAGGCGCGGGTCGCATAGGCGCGATACATCTCTTCACGCAGCGCCTGATTGGCACAGTAGGTCATAAC
>NZ_JAGFPF010000624.1:0-1117 GCF_025962695.1 Candidatus Symbiopectobacterium sp. NZEC135
CTAATACGGCATCAGGATGGCTCAGCATCAGCACTCCTGACGCCAACGCGCATTGATGAATACACCCTGACGGTGCCAAACAGCGAAGCGTTAGCGCCGGAAGGCTGGATCATGGATAGCCCCGACATTGAGCTACCGCGCCTGGTGTTCTGCTCATCAGAGCGCGTTGGCTACGATGCGATTATGGACTCTATCGATCCGGGCTCAGACGGAACCTGTGGCGTGACCGCCAAGCAGTACACCTCATTGCTTTACCAGTATGACGATGCGACGTATCCGGGTGATACGGATAACACGTCAGACGATTAAACCCATTTAACCAACCCATTGAAACCCGCCAAACGGCGGGTTTTTTGTTTCTGAGGTACACCCATGACAACGTATAAAACCGGCAATCCCCTTGGCTCTGCGGCAGCAAAAGATATCTACGATAATGCTCAAAACTTGGATTTTCTCGTTAATGACAGGGAAAACGAGTCGCATCCCGACCGCTTTGGTGTTGATCGCAAGACTTGGTATGGCATGCAGCAGATGTTTGTCCGAGCCATGGCGAAAATGGGGTGGGTTCCTTTCGGCACATTCGAGGCAGGAGCAACGCTGACGGATGCAACGCAGTCGCTGAAATATGAGGCGGATGGCAATTACTATCGCTGGGATGGTGATTTCCCTAAAACCGTTCCTGCTTCATCTTCACCTGAGAGCACTGGTGGCGTAGTGCAAGGTGCTTGGGTTAACGTCACTGACATGACGTTGCGTAGTGCGTTGGCTGGTGCCGGTGGTGCAGCCATGCTGGGGGCATCATCAGGAAAAAACGTTCAGGAAGAAATTGACAGCACCCATCAAGATGTATCAAGCATAAATGCTCTCATTAAAAGCAATTTCATATCCCATGTCACGCCTTCAGTTGTTCCAGCATCCACCAATGATGTTAAAGCGGTAATGAAAATTACCGGGTCACCAGACTTCTATATTATTTCAAAGAAATCGAATGGGAAATCTGGCTATGTATCAATGCGAGTAACTAATACAGTTTCTGATGCTGATGCAGAAAACTATGGTGGTGCCAGTCCGTTCCGGCTCGGGAGTGTTGATAATATTGTCACGGCACTAACAGCCA
>NZ_JAGFPF010000626.1:0-1116 GCF_025962695.1 Candidatus Symbiopectobacterium sp. NZEC135
CAACGCAGGCGTCCCGGTTGCTGCCGGGACGCCTGAACGTCAGGCGATGCGTCGCTCAGGTTGTGTATCGCGTTGGCTGCGGGTTATGGCTACGGGCACCGATTTTGAGGTCGGCGTAGAGGTTTCATCACCTACGCTGGAGAGCGGCACCAAAGGATTGGTTTCCGGGTAATAGGCGGCCAAATTGCCGCGAGGAATGTTGTAGCTGACCAGGCGAAACCCGCTCACCTTGCGCGTGACACCATCGTGCCACAGTGTCTCGATGTCTACGTTGTCGCCGTCAGCCAACCCCAGCGCCGCGATGTCCTGCGGATTGATAAACAGCACTTCGCGTTGCCCGTAAACGCCGCGATAGCGGTCATCCAGGCCATAAATGGTGGTGTTGTACTGATCGTGCGAACGCAGGGTTTGCAGGGTAAAGGGGGCCTGCTGCGCGCCGAGCTGTGGGAACAGGGTTTTCGGCAGCGGAGCGGCGCAGAAATTGGCTTTGCGATTCGGGGTGTTAAAGCAAAGCTCAGCCGCCGCATTGCCCAGATAGAATCCGCCCGGCTGTTCACAACGGAGGTTGAAATCGTTAAAACCGGGCAGGGTGGCGGCGATGTGATCGCGGATCAGTGAATAATCCCCCGCGAGTGCCAGCCAATCCACCGGTTGGCTGCCCAACGTTGCATCGGCAATGCCCGCGACGATAGCGGTCTCAGAACGCTGCTGTTCTGAAAGCGGATAGCCCACGCCCTCTGAGGCGTGCACCATGCTAAACGAATCTTCCACGGTAACAAACTGCGGACCGCTGGCTTGGATATCGCGCTCGGTGCGTCCCAGCGTCGGCAGGATCAGCGCGTCTTGCTCTCCGGTGATCAGGTGGCTGCGGTTGAGTTTGGTGCTGATGTGTACCGTGAGCTGACAGCGGCGCAGGGCGGCTTCGGTGCGCGGCGAGTCCGGCGCTGCGGCGGCAAGGTTGCCGCCCAACGCGATCAACACGCGAACCTCATCGCGCAGCATGGCTTCCAGCGCTTCCACGGTATTATGGCCGGATTCGCGCGGTGGTGGGAAACCAAAGTGCGCACCGAGGCGGTCGAGAAATGCCTGACTCGGTTTCTCATCAATGCCCATGGT
>NZ_JAGFPF010000629.1:0-1114 GCF_025962695.1 Candidatus Symbiopectobacterium sp. NZEC135
GACAGAGTCATCCCCCCCACGATGACGCCTATCGCGCAGTCGAGGCGGTGTGGCAGGCCACTGCGGCACCGGGCAAGCGACTGGCGGAAAAGGAGTCTGAAGCCCTGGCGGTTTATCTCACGGCAATCAAGCAGGCAAAACGCCATCAACGCGCAAGGCGGTGGCTGGTCTCGGCCAGTGCCTGTTGTGCGTTGGTGATGGCAGGGGTTCTCTGGTTGGAAAATCCCTACTGGATGCAGGATGTGACGGCGAGCCACGTGGCGAGCAAGGGCGAACGTCGTGACGTAACGCTGGCAGATGGCTCGCGGCTATTGCTGGATGCGGATAGCGCGTTCAGCGTAGCGTTTACGCCGCAAGGGCGGCGCGTCCACTTGCTGCGCGGTGCCGCTTTTTTTGATGTCACACCGTCGCAAACGCCCTTTGTGGTGGCAACGGCGGCCGGTGATGTGCGGGTGCTTGGCACACAATTCGATGTACGGCTGATCGATGACGCGGCACTGGTAACCCTGGCAAAGGGGAGTGTCGCGGTGACAGCCGGTAGCGCGATGACGCCAACGGTGCTGAAGCCGGGCGAACAGGCGCGCTTTAGCGCCAGCGGTACTCATGCGCCTGTCAGCGTGAATGTTGCAGACGAAATGGCCTGGCGCGACGGACGTTATATTTTCTATCGCGCTCGCTTGGCCGATGTGGTGCGTGAGGTGGAACGCTATCGTTCTGGGCGTATTCTCATCTCAGCATCCGCGTTGGCCAATGAAACGGTGACCGGTAGCTTCTCGCTGGCGGACAGTGATGCGGCATTGGCCTCTTTGCAAGCCAGTGTCGGGTTCCAGATGCGCAAAGTGACCGAACGACTGGTGATTCTCTCGCCATAATAATTTCATATTTTACAATGTGTTGTGATTTTTTAATTAAAAAGTTCATTTTCATGGTTCAGTGATCCGTTTCCTCATTCGTGAACGTAGTGAGAGTGCAAATGATAATTACTATTATTAACGCGCTCGCGGTTCATGACACGAGATAAGG
Source organism: Candidatus Symbiopectobacterium sp. NZEC135 (assembly GCF_025962695.1). Lineage (NCBI taxonomy): Bacteria > Pseudomonadati > Pseudomonadota > Gammaproteobacteria > Enterobacterales > Enterobacteriaceae > Symbiopectobacterium > Candidatus Symbiopectobacterium sp. NZEC135. The sequence continues at coordinate 1,024 of NZ_JAGFPF010000629.1, forward strand.
ATCTCCTTAATGAAACAAAAAAGAGCACACCAGGCCGGCTACCTGTTCGCCACCCTTTTACTGACCAGCTTTAGCGGTGCGAACAGCGCCG
>NZ_JAGFPF010000627.1:0-1104 GCF_025962695.1 Candidatus Symbiopectobacterium sp. NZEC135
TTGTCATTGCTTATTTTTCCTTGATTATCATCATTTTCCGATATCAACACCTCACTCGGTGGTGAATACATTTCAAGTTGCGCATAAAGCTTTTCCAATGTTTGCTGGGAAAGCTGTTCACAACTTTCATACATTGATTGTGTGTCAAAAAAAGTATCTATTTGATTATCAACAAACGTTTCTGGTAAAAATTCGACCAGTTGCTCACGATACTTAAATACATATCGTAAATCTTGATGTTACTCAAAAATGACGCCCCCTCGATGCTTACTATCAATATAGGCCATTAATCTGCGTTTATAAAGGCGTTTTGTCATCTCGACCATCAATCTCATCGGCCCAGCTTTCAAACAAGGCACAAATCACGCTCTCCTTATTGACCGTGTCACTCAGCAAGCGCTTTGCTTGTTGGCGAACCTGCCCGTAGATTTCGTTCACAATGCCTTGTTTGTCCTCAATAAAACGGGTTACTGTTTCAATTGAGGTCATGACTCCGTGTTCATAACCATTGCGATAGGCCTGCTGACGAATTGCCTCAGCATCACGATTCGCCTCTCTGATAATCTTTTTGGCATGTTCTCGGGCCTGAGCAACTACGCTGATTTTCAGATTATGCGTTACACGGTTCTTGTTTGCTAACAGCACATTTTCTTGCAGCATATCAGCATATGACGTATCAACTTCTTTGAACATGTTGAATGGCCATCCTCATGACTAATTCATTATCACCGGTTAATAGTGGTGGCGCATTTCCGCTATCGTCGTCCGGTGGAAACAATAATGGCAGTCGTTCTCTTATTACCGTCGAGACAGAAGAGGAGAATAAATCAATTTCTCTTTTAGCGCACAACGCATATTGCTCAAGAGAATAAGCAGACGCATCCACCTGCTTATTATCAAGAAAATTCAACAGCGAAAACTGCCTGACAGATTTTTCAAGCTTCCACCAGATTCCACACTGAAAAAGAGTGCTCTTATGGCGTTGACAAGCGACCATAAAAGCCGCTTTGGGCAGCAAATGCCAATGCGCAGCTAAATATCGCTCTCTTTCATTATCTAGATCGAGCGGTTCAACCGAAAGGGAAAAATTTTCGATTAAAATAT
>NZ_JAGFPF010000628.1:0-1114 GCF_025962695.1 Candidatus Symbiopectobacterium sp. NZEC135
ACCAGTGCCATGACCAACGCCGATCCGTTTGGCATCGCCATGGACATCGATTTATTCAGCGACGCCCCGCTGGATGTGACACAGACGGATGAGTCCCACGCGCAGAGCGATGTGGATACCAATGCGGTCTTTGCCCGTCAGGTGTTGCGCTTTTGGATAAACCATATGCGCAATTTGCCGGACAACGCGCCGCTGGTTGAGCTGCTCGGGTTGGGCAAACCGACGCTGGAAATGCTGATGGAAGAGGTCATTACCGCCGGTCTGCGGCAAGGCATCAATCAGGCGTTGCACGCGGCACTGAACCAGGATGATCACCCCAGCGCCTACACGGACAATGAGATCGACAGTCAGGTTTCTCGCGCCCTGACGGTGCTCGGCGATTATATTGCCTGGCTGGGCTTCCAGAAAATGCCCGAGGAGCAGCGCCCGGAAAGCCGCATCAACCGTGGTCGTAAAATTTTTGCCAAGCCGGAAAAACAGGCCGTCAGTTGGGGCACTGCCAAGCGGTTGACCAAGTTGTCGCTCACCCCTACCAATAACACGGCGTTTTACGTGTACGATTGGCTGATTGGGCTCAACACCTTGATACTGCAAAACGCCGGGCACTCTGCCGGTGGAGAACTGGATACCGAACAACGCAAACAGTTAGGTGCCATTCTGCAAATTTTCAAACCCACCCCCTCTGGCGCAAAATAACTGCCCCGCCCCTGCTCGACGCAGGGGCAAAGCCTTCACATCGGGCCATTCACGGGTGGTTTTCGATACGGGTCGCGTTCATCTCAAGTGTGGCGAGTAATGATGAATGCGGGTTATCAACGATGTAATCGCGCAGTCGCGTCAGACTGACGTCGTAATCGGACACGCAGCACACGGCGAAGTACAGACCGTTTTCATCTGCCATTGCGGCAACATAGCGCTCAACGGCGCGCCTGATATCCGATAACGTCATTTCGAGGGTCGACGTCGATGCCTGCGTGGTTTTTTCCTGTGCCAAAAGCGGTACACACGCTTCTTTCATCATCAGACTGCTTGGCGATTGCGTCGACAACACCTCACAGCCGCCAAATTTGTTGACGTAACATTTTAAGATACTGCCCAGGGTCATCATGGGGTC
>NZ_JAGFPF010000062.1:0-25472 GCF_025962695.1 Candidatus Symbiopectobacterium sp. NZEC135
ATTGCGATGATGCAGTGGTGGTCGGATTATCTGGATGTGAACCGTGAGGGGTACGTTGCGCCGTATATTTATGCGAGGAGCTATCAAGAAAATGAAATGCACCGGGTCAATGGGTAAAGCAGTGAGTTAGCCGTTTCTACCCTTCTCTTCGCGAGAAGGTTAGCAAGGGGCCATGCAATACAGGTGGCCCCAACCAGACCCACTTAACCTTTTGGCTCAATACCGCGTGTCTGAAGTTCCTTGCGCAAAACGCGCTTTATCCACGTAGCCAATGTCTTATCACCATCCTTATGGGCTTGTTCTTCCAGTTGTGCTCGAAACTCGTGAGAAAGCCGGATTTGGTACTGGTCTGTTTTTGATTTTTCACTTGACATTGTAATTACAAATTCCATAGCATGGTATCGTTGTAATTACACCGCAATTACGCGGTGCTTTGCAACTGCAAGAGCGAAGCCCGGCAGTGCTAGGAACACTAACCGGACTTCTGACCACAACTATAGCGGTCAACTAAAACTGGCCACCGCTTTAGAGTTTTTCCAGTATCAATTTTCCGATTCGTTTGATGGTAACCCACCATTATATTCGTGCGACGTGAGCGTACTGTAATATCCAACGACATAGTCTGTTATTGCATTATCAGACATCTGGTTCCTGATCCGGTACCGGAGGTACCACAACGCCTTCGCGCGGTGTATCTGGATTTGGTGCCGGGAGATTCATCAGCTTCGTCAGGATGCTAGCAAGCTTAAAGCGCATTTCTGGACGGCGAACAATCATGTCGATCGCGCCTTTTTCAATCAGGAATTCACTGCGCTGGAAACCCGGCGGCAATTTCTCACGCACGGTCTGTTCAATAACGCGAGGCCCGGCAAAGCCGATCAGCGCTTTCGGCTCGGCGATGTTGATATCGCCAAGCATCCCAAAGCTTGCGGACACACCACCCAGGGTCGGCTCAGTCAGCACGGAGATGTACGGCAGACCCCGCTCCTGCATCTTCGCAAGCGCCGCAGAGGTTTTCGCCATCTGCATCAGCGACATCAGCGCTTCTTGCATGCGCGCGCCACCGGATGCGGAAAAGCACACCAGCGGGCAGTTATCTTCCAGCGCCTGCTCGACGCCACGAACAAACCGTGCACCGACCACAGAGCCCATTGAACCAGCCATAAAAGAAAACTCAAATGCCGCCGCGATCACAGGCATGCCGAACAGCATGCCTTTCATCACGACCAGCGCGTCTTTTTCGTCGGTCTCTTTCTGCGCAGAGGTCAGTCGGTCTTTGTATTTCTTAGCATCACGAAACTTCAGCGCGTCTTTCGGCCCAAGTTCACTTCCCAGTTCCACCAGAATTCCTTCGTCCAGCAATTTATGTAGGCGACTGCGTGCTGCAATACGCATGTGGTGATCGCACTTCGGGCAAACCGACAGGTTGCGCTCCAGCTCTGCACGGTACAGAACTTGGTCGCAGCTGCTGCACTTGGTCCACACCCCTTCCGGAATACTCGCCTTGCGGGTGGAAATTATGTTGCTTTTAATTCGTTCAATCCAGCTCATTGATCACCTTTTTTTCTGAACCTAGTCGATGCTATTTTTACCATAAATAGCATATAATGCTATCTTAACGCTCAATCACCATAAAATATTTCGCTTTAAAATATAACAGACAGAAAAATTGGAAGAAAAATGGCATTCTGACCTACTCCCCGTTGATTAATACACCGCGATGTTAGTAATGTCTTCATAAGCCACATGGGGACACCCCCATGAAGAAGCGTTTTTCCGACGAACAGATCATCAGTATTCTCCGCGAGGCTGAAGCCGGGGTTTCTGCCCGTGAGCTTTGCCGCAGGCACGCCATTTCCGACGCCACCTTTTACACGTGGCGCAAGAAGTATGGCGGTATGGAAGTGCCCGAGGTTAAGCGCCTGAAGTTGCTTGAGGAAGAGAACGCCCGACTCAAGAAGCAGCTTGCCGAAAGGAGGCACTTCAGGTGGCTCTGGGGCGAAAGTACTGACGACAGACCAGAAGCGGGAAGCCGTTGAGTTTATGTGTAATGCGACCGGTCTGTCGCAACGTCGTGCCTGCAGGCTTACAGGTTTGTCCCTGTCGACCTGCCGCTACGAGGCTCAGCGTCCGGCGGCTGATGCGCATTTATCAGGGCGTATCACAGAACTGGCACTCGAACGAAGGCGTTTTGGTTACCGGCGCATCTGGCAGTTATTACGTCGGGAGGGCCTTCACGTCAACCACAAGCGGGTATACCGCATTTACCACCTTAACAGCCTGAGTGTAAAGCGCAGACGACGTCGTAAAGGTCTGGCGACTGAGCGGCTTCCGCTTCTTCGCCCGGATGCGCCGAACCTGACATGGTTGATGGATTTTGTCATGGATGCACTTGCCAGCGGCCGTCGGATTAAGAGCCTGACCTGTGTGGATGATTTCACGAAGGAATGTCTGACGATCACCGCTGCTTTCGGTATTTCAGGCGTTCAGGTCACACGTATTCTGGACAGCATCGCGCTCTTTCGTGGCTATACGGCGACAATAAGAACCGATCAGGGCCCGGAATTTACCTGCCGCGCCCTCGATCAATGGGCCTTTGAGCATGGTGTGGAGTTGCGACTTATCCAGCCAGGTAAGCCAACGCAGAACGGATTTATTGAGAGTTTCAACGGTCGCTTTCGGGATGAATGCCTGAATGAACACTGGTTCAGCGATATTCTTCATGCCAGGAAAATCATTAATGACTGGCGGCAGGACTATAACGAGTCCAGACCTCATTCATCGCTGAATTACCAGACGCCGGCTGAATTTGCAACAAGCTGGAGAAATGGAAAATTAGAAGGTAAACAAACCGACATTACTAACTGATCGTTGTATCTAATACTGGGGGCAGGTCACAGGTTCTGTAATTTAGGTGTCCACTTATTTTTGCAGGTGGACACCTCCGTGAGTACCCAACAATGACGTTCCCGTAAGCAGTATTCCCCTGAACTGAAGCTGAAATTGGTCAAAATGGCCATTAAAGCCAATAGCGAAGGCAACAGCGTTGCTGCGCTTGTCCGTCAGTACAATTTTGCTCTTCAAATGGGTGCGCCTCTGGCAGCGCGAAGGTCAGGTATCCCTGCCTCGACGCAAGTATCGTAAAAACGCATCTCCCGCACTTTTACCTGTTCAGCGACCTCCGGTAGAATCCACTCTTCGCAATCTACGCCTAGATATTGATCAGCCTGCTCACGAGCCACCACCGCTGCAACAAACTGTTCAGAGTGACTGATAGAACCAGAAAACCCTTCAGGCATTGCAGGAGAACCATTCGCTTTCGAGGTCACCCACGTTGCCCTGCCAAACACATGCAAAGCGCGTTGCATCGCCAATCGCCCGTTGAGGTAATGGTTTTGCCGCTTGGGATGTGCCGATCTCAGAGCCAATGGCAAGCGATGGTTTTGGTGACAGGGATCCTTGATGGGACAAAATTCAAGATGCCATTTCATTAGACCGCCTCACAAGCTTTGCGGTTTGCTAAAAGCCAAACCAGAGAAATACCTAAAGAGGCGGCCATGAAAGCAAATGTATTTGCTATCGAAGTGGCATCAAGCAAAAACCCGAAAAGCACCATGGCCAAAGGAATAGTCACAAATCGCAAAGAGGAATACACCAGAAAAACTCGCCCGCGAATGTGTTCAGGTACATTTGTTTGCAAGATGGTGTCATCCAAAGGCCCCATTAACCCCACGCTAAGCCCAACAAAAAACAGAAGCACCATGACCACATAGACATTCCCAGCAAATATGGCGAGAAGAAAACAAAAAGATAGCGTCAGCGTGCAAACAATCAATAACCACGATTTTGAAAGTCGCTCTCCGACGGTGGTAAATATCATTGAAGATAACAATGCACCGCAACCGAAAGCAGAAATCATAAAACCCAAATCGATGGCACTATTGAAGCTGGTTTTCGCCAGATAAGGCAGGATGAGAGAGAGTAAAGGAATAATAAGAAAGTTCACCAAAACGCTGGGAATGACTACATAACGGGTTTGGGGATGGCGAAATATAAATGAAAAAGCCTCTTTTAAGCCATCTAAGGCAGATTCCTGATCGTCCCTGAGTGACGCAACTGGAATACATTTAATAAAGAAAAATAAAATACATGATGAAACAACAAAAGTGATGCCATCCAGGACGAGTGCTACGGTGCTACCCGCAAGGGCAATAATAAGGCCTGCCAGCGGGGGGCCGACAAGATCTCCAAAATTGTGTAAACTGCCGATAATACCGTTAAGCCGTTCGTTAGGGATGGACGTCTCTTTTAAGATATCAGGGACCATTGCACCCAGGCCCGCGTGGTTGACTTGTTCAACAGCGGTCAGAGCACAAATCAACAACACCAGAATACCGACATTAAGTATACTCACGGAATAAAGTGCTGGTATGGCGAACACCAGGAGGGCAGAGATCAGATCAGATAGAACACATATGGTCTTTTTACTATACCTATCAATATACTTTACACCGTAGAACAGGCTTAGCGAAACGGGAAGCAATCGAACACCCAAGATCACTGCGGTGTATTTCACATCACCGGTTACCTCTAGCAAAAACCAAGGGAGCGCCAGCATAGATAGCGAACTTCCCAGAAGTGAAACTAACAGGGCAGCCAAATATCCGTAAGATTGTGAGTTCATTGAAAACCCCGTTTACGCTTTTTTTTCGGGCAATAGACCTATGAAAAAAGTAGCGGTGTTAAATGCCGTGTTATGACTTTTTTTTCATATTTCTACTTAATGGTTTTTGGATCTTGTTGAATCCCTAGCTGGGATCGATCGGGGGGCTTAAGATTATCGGCAACATCAAGTTGTCCTCGAAGCTCAAAAATCCGGGCCTGAACGTGGCCTACCTCGCGCAGAGTTCGGCTATTAATCATGCAGTCGCGGTAACATTCGAGCTCAAGAAGGCGCTTCTGGACGCTACCCGAGCGATCGATAAAGAGGTGATCATGTTCGTGCATAGCCCGAACCACAAAGAGGGGATAGGGACTGCGCAGGGGAAACGCTTTTGGCACACGCGCACTCTCAACAGTGCTGTCTGCATGGAATTCTCCGAGCATTTGCATAGCTTGCATAAATTCAGGTTTAAGCAGCGTGTGTACATCATCGATCCAGTGGCGATATTGGTCCTCGCCAAGCCCCATTATAATCATCACCAATGACAATAAAGCGGGATTTTGATTGGAGGTATCTTTAAGCCGTTCAAATAGGCCGATAAGCCCCCGAATCTGGTGAATAAAACAATCCCTGTCATGATGAGAGGCATCTAATGAACCAATAAACATTGCGTCTGAACGGTGAGAATGTTGTGCAACTGGGCACACCGTTCGATCCTCTTCCTTGAATTTCCCCATCACTGAGTTTTTAATCCATTGGAAGGTTTCAAAAAAACAAAGTGGAACTTCTTCAAAATTCAATTCACTGGTTTTATGAATACTTGTATACATGAAGCAACTCTCCAAGGCATCATATAAAAAAATCACCTGCTACTAATCACATGTATTACGAATAAAGTAATCGATGAGAGATGTTTTCACAGCATTTTTTTCCAACATTATCGAGTTATTGTATTTGAACAAAAACCAACCATGCATTACAATAACCGTTAGTTGACTGAATAAAATGATATGTTTCACATAATACATACACGTCAAGCACATCTCGAATTAACGAATTCCCTTATCAAGTAGGTTGTTGAACTCTATCAACTAATCAGAGGTCAACCTTTACAGTGGTAATTGTAAGACGAACTTTAAACCGGATAACATAAAAAAACACATCTTCAACCTATATGCCGCCATAAAGCACATGCTCAGCCCTGCTTATCCAAAAGTCACCCTCACATGAGAAATAAAAAATAATGACCAACGCGCATTCATTCCCCCGCTATTATCCTTTCAATTAATAGTTAATTACTCAATCATTCCTCAGAAGTATTTTTTAATCAATAAAATTCTTGAGTGATCTGCAAATCAGAACAATAGTAAAACCGGTAAGGAAATACGTATACCCTTTATAAAGCAAATGAAGTTTAAATATGAAAGCAGCCAAATTTCTGTCTATCTTTCTACTGGGCCTGTACAGCTTGATATTTTCTCACTTATCATTGGCTGCAGCGTGCGAGTTGAATGACAGAAAAGTCAAACAAAGAATTATTGATGATTCTATTGCTGCCCATCCAGGCACATGTGCCTGTCCATTTAATATTCCAGTGTGGTGGACGAAGTGCCTTGTAGTGGCTATCCTGCTCGCTGTGGAACATCACCCTGGCAGGTTTCCCACGCCATTTCCAGCGCTTTGATGGTCAGTCTGCTGTCCAGAGAGAACGACATTGCCAGCCCACCGGCTTCCTAGCGAACAAGTCGAGAACAACGGCGAGCTATGCCCAGCCTTTACCTGTCCAGATATACGCCACGTCGCCTCAAGGCTCTGTCACTGCGAACTGTCGCTCAAGATGATTTGGGATAGCTATGTGTTCATGGCCACCACACTTATACCGATGAGCAGGTTGCTGACAACTAACCAGCCCCAGCTCTTTCATGAGCCTGCCGGCAAGCCACTGCCCCATCCGCAAGCCTCTCAGCGTTGCCATAGTTGCAATACTTCTTGCACCGGCAGAGCCATGACTGATGTTATACAGTTCCAGAACCTGGCTGCGTAATACAGCCCGCCTGCCGTATGGCTTTTCAGGGCATTTTTTCCAGTATTTGTAGCTGCTACGATGACCCCCGAACACGAGGCAGAGTGTGATCACTGGATAATACGCTCTGAGTTTCCTGATTATCGAGAACTGTTCAGGGGGTCTGACATCAAGAGCGCGGTAGCATTTTTAATATTTTTCTTTCAATTTCAATATTTTGTGCCTTTTTTTTTCTGAGCACACGTATTTCAATTTGTCCAGGAGTGACAGGAGAGGCTTTTGGCGCTTTTCCCTGTCGCTCATCACGCAACTGCTTTACCCATCGAGTCATCGTCGAAGGGCCGACATCCATAGCACTGGCTGCATCAGCCACGGCGTAGTTCTGATCAATAACCAACTGAGCGGATTCACGTTTGAATTCTGCGCTGAAATTTCTTTTTTTCATTAAGACACCTGTGTTGTTCTAAGGTGGGCATATCACCTCTGTTCAAGTAGCCAAATTCAGTGTGCCACTACAAAGAGTTGATAAGCGATTACTGATGCAGTTGCGCCAACTCCTCTGCTGTCAGCCCTGTCATTTTCATTACAGCCGCATCATCCATGCCATTCTGCCGCCTGGTGCTAACAATTTTCAGTATAGCCAGGCATTCACTGCGCTTTCCTAACTCCATGCCTTTCTCAATCCCCTTCTGCTCGAGTCGCTGCGCTATGGTCATCAGTTCTTCCTCATGTTGTGGCACCCGGTATGCAGTTCTCGGATAGCCCCTAACGCGCTGTGCTTGTTAACCCATACTGGGCATCTATCCAATCAGATACCGTTATTATCTTTTTTAACGATGCAATTCAGGAGATGCAAACCAACGCGCCTCCATGAAATGATTATCAGACGTAAAACCGCTAAAAACCGTATTAAGGGTGGAATAACTCGTAATACACCAGCCCCTACCCGGCGTGATGATACGTATTACTTGTCAGGCCCAGATTGAATGTAAACGTGGTTATTGAAGCTGGTTCGGAAGTTATGATAAACAGGGATGGATATTTGTAAGTTACGTCTTAAAGAAATTGTCCGAATGTCACACAGAAAATAGCGAACAGGAATGGTTGACATGATGAAATATTTATCGCTGCTGGTAGTGATGATTCTGGCAGGGTGTGCAAGTGCGCCAAACTTGCCGCCTACCGATACCATTGTGGCTGTTAAACCTATTGAGTCCGGCATTATCGCCAGCTCAGCTAAATACAGTTACCGTTTTTTTCGTAGCGGCGTGCCGCAAGAATATCAACGTTATAAGACATTTTATGAACGCTTTCATCAACAGGCCTCCGGAGTGCGGGTTAACTTTATGGTAGAACAACATGAAGTAGCGGCAGAGTACTTGGTGGTGATTGATAAGCGCAACCTGGATACTGGGCAGTATACAGCGCTGGTCAATGAGTATCAGGCGGTACAGATTGATAACGATCGCCTCGGTGTTTTGTTTAAAGCGGCAGGATTTTGGTCTTCATCGTACGCGCCAGAACTGGCAGCCCCTTACAAGTTGGAGCACCCCGTGGTGGTATCAATCAATGATAAAACCAAAACGCTGAGCACGCTTGGAACCGTCGCCTTGATCCCTTTAGTACCTTTGTTTCCGCTGGTCATGATGTACGGATGCGCCACAGGGCCCTGTGTATGAGGAAAATAACGGCTTCAGAAATGACCTGACTTTACCGGGGTTAGCTAAGGCGGTTATCGTAAAACCCCGACTCCTCGCTTTTGTCATAACAACCGGGAGCAGGTCATGGTTTCCCAGTAAATACCTTCAAGCAGCGAGAATTGCAGAATGCTGACGAAGATGATTTTGGAAAAGTTCTGCATAATTTGATGATACACCTGCTTTTACGCTTTCCCTTTTCGCAAGTGCAGCTTTCCATGCGAAAACACATGGAAGTCCCTCAAAAATCGTCTCAGATACTGATGCATCGATGATGGAGAAGTAGCGAAAAATAGGCGCGTAGACCGCATCAACCATACTGAATTCGGTACCCGAGAAATAAGGCCCTGAACTCAATTCAGATTCGATACGTTCAAGCTGCTCACGGAACACCGCACGTTTGCTGTCTGCAATGGTCTGATCAGTTGCATTTAAAAATTACCATGCATTTCCAAGCATTGATGTAGAAAACTCGATCCATGATCGCTGTCTGGCTCTTATGAATGCATCGTCAGCATACATCGAATCACCGTCTTGCGTTTCATTAAGGTACTCGCAGATCACCATGCTCTCGAAAATAATGGCCTCCTCACCGTTTGCCTGACGCACTTTAAGTAGCGGCACCTTGCCAGTGGGTGACAGAGCAAGAAACCAATCAGGTTTCGCCGATAGGTCTACATTTATGCGTTCAAATGGCACATTTTTTTCGAAAAGAACGATCGCTGAACGCTGTACAAAGGGACATAGTGGGTGGCTAATAGGTGTCAGGTCATGGGTAGACATCTCGAACGCCAGATAAAATGATAGCCCACCGCTATAAAAGGTGGCGGGCTTGATGAATTGTAAATCTTATTTTGATGGCTTAGATTGAAACGCCGCCGTCGATGATGATTTCTGAACCCACGGTCCAGGCAGACTCATCAGATGCAAAGTAAAGTACCGCTTGCGCGACTTCCTGAGGCTTACCAAAACGACCTGCTGGGATAGTTGCGACGATATCTTTCATCACTTGATCATGATATTCCACTGGGATCCCCGCCTTATCGTAAAGCGGTGTATCAACAGGGCCAGGGCTCACTGCGTTGATACGAATTCCACGTGAAAGTAACTCGTTAGAAAGTGTTTTCGACATGTTCAGCAATGCCGCTTTGGTTGAGCCATAAACGGAAGAGTTCTCAGGTCCCGTGTGAGCATTTACAGATGTATTAAAGACCACTGATGCAGAGCTTGCGAACACTGGCAACAGCGCCTGCATTAGGAAGTAAGGACCTTTAACGTTGATATCATAAATACGGTCGAACATCTCTTCTGTCCATACCTCGATGGGCATATACATGGATATACCCGCATTCAGGAAAGCGATATCCAGTTGACCAAAGTGTTCCTTAACCGTTTGAGCCAGAGCTTTCTGTGCGTTCACATCAGCGGAGTCGGCGCTCACGACTAACACATCATTACCCAGTTCTGCTTTCGCTTTTTCGATAGAATCAGGGTTAACACCAGTAACAATTACGCGTGCACCTTCTGCAACAAACAGCTTCGCTGTTTGAAGCCCAATACCACTTGTTCCACCCGTAATCAGTGCGCGTTTACCGTGTAATCTGGACATGTAAAAATCTCCTGTTAGTTTTAACAACGGATCGGCGAATGGCCGATTTGATAGCCACTGTATGCTCATGCCCAGATAGTGATAAGATTGCATTTTTAAATATCTTTCATGCATTAAAAGCATAGGTTGGTTTCAAGATGGATAGATTACTTTTGATGACATGCTTTGTCCGTACCGCTGAAACAGGCAGTTTTTCCGCAGCCGGTAGGGATTTAGGCTTAGGGCAACCGAACGTGAGTCGTCATGTTGCAACCCTCGAAGAGCATTTGCAGACCAGATTACTTCACCGATCAACCCGCAAGCTTTCCCTGACTCCTGAAGGAGAACGTTATTATCTGGAAGCAAGGCGTATTCTGGAAGCCGTCGAAGAGTCAGAGGCTTCTTTCAGAGAAAATGTTACACCCACAGGGCTATTACGCGTTGCCTGCCCTACAGCATTGGCTCACACATTCTTAGTCCCGCACATCCCCGATTTTTTAGAACGCTACCCTGAGCTAACACTCGACCTACAGATTAATGACCGCTATATCAATCTCATTGATGAAGGGGCTGAGCTGGCAATCCGCATTGGGCACCTGGAGGACAGTGCTATGCGTGCCCGCAGACTTGGCATGTATGAGCGAGTCTGTGTTGCCAGTAACAAGTACTTAGCTAAACACGGAACCCCTAATACCCCAGAGGATTTAAAAAAACATGATTGTTTGATCTATACCTTGCTAACAACAGGAGCTACCTGGAGATTTCAGGATATCAATGTTCCTGTTTCTGGTCGGCTCAGGGTCAATTCACCCGAAGCAGTGCAGAACTTTGTCAATGCAGGGGTTGGGATCGCACAGGGCCCAGAATGGCTGTTCGAGGAGGGATTGGCAAATGGCAACTTACAATTACTGCTGAAGGATTACACCGCACCGCCCGTTCCCATTCAGGCCGTTTATGTTGCTAATCGACTTTTACCAAAACGGGCGATTGTGTTCATGGATTTTGTTGCTGAAATTTTTGAAAAAAATCCCGCCTTCAAAGTTTACAACTCAATGAAATAAGCCTGAGATAACGAGCATATCTGAACCATCAGTAAAATTTAGTCAATCTTAGGCGGTGCCACCGTGCGCGGCGATGAACATGGTAATGGCCGATGACATTGTCGATCCTGAGCTGAGATACCTGAAGTCGGAGTAAAACCTTTTCTGACAAGATATTGCTATCTCGCCAAAAAGAAACGAACGTCTCTCACTCAGCATAGACATCATTAATGATACTGACCGCTCCTTGGCACAAAGCGGCCCACCCAGAAGTTCATTGGTGCATCTATAAGCAAAAAGCAGACATGCAAATACCGAAGAAGAGTTGTTACCCACGCCGCCTACGGTAAAATGGCTGCAAACGATGAAGTTGCACCTTCTGACTAGACGTTAATAAAAGGACGAGCCAGGTGATGGAAATTATTCTGATGCGCCACGGTAAACCCAGCTTTACTGGCGCCCGAAAAGTAGCTACTCACGAAATGGCCCGTTGGATTCAGCAATACGATCTTTCTTGTATCAGTAGCGATCAACCACCTGAAGCCAGTCGGGTGCAGGCTCACAGGGCATTAATGGTTTTCAGCAGCCCCCTTCCCAGAGCAATTTCTTCTGCACGCAATCTCGATGTAGAGCCTAAGATAATCGATAACGTATTCAGGGAAGCAGAGCTGCCTGTATATCTGATCCCTGTCGTTAAGTTATCTCCCTTCAGTTGGGTTATTCTTTTCCGTCTGATGTGGCTTTGCGGTATGTCGCAAAAGGCTGAATCTTTAGCGATGGCAAAAAGGCGCGCCCGTCAAGCTACAGGTATGCTGGTAGAACATGCCAGAGAGAACACCGGGCCCGTGCTGCTGATAGGGCACGGGATTATGAACCGTCTTATCGCTAATGAATTGATATCATTGGGCTGGAAAAAGCGTACCCGAGCAGGAAAAGGATACTGGAAGGCAGGCGTTTATGAGTTCCTTTAACACAGCCTCTCAGATACATAACCCATCTATCCAACCAGATACCTTAATTGTCTTTTTCTAACGAACAGGAGGGTTAATGGTCATGTCCCTCCTCAATGACACCATAGTAATCGACGCCTTGCGCGCGTTGAAGGAAGGTGATATTCGTTACCATGGACATTAGATTTTACTCACGATGAGAGAGTTACATTAACTCAGGGAAGATATGTCACATCATACAGATCGTCTGGAACAATCCCTTTGGTGCTTCGGGTTGCCCGTACTCTGGTACAGCATTTCAATTTTTACCGGGGTCTGGTTATATCGCGGTGTATCTATTAATCCTGCCTATTCGTTAGCTTTTTTTTCATTTCTGGCTTTTATTATCATTGTGCCATTCTGGTTTAGGTATACGAAACGGTATGGATTACTCCCTCTCGGGCTTTTTTCCTCTCATTTGATGCTTAGACTCGCCTTTTTTCTGCTGCTCATTTTGATGCTGACAAGCATGATGATGGAAAGTGAAGAGCGCTGGGTACAGCAGATGGCTGATTTTTCAAAACAAGGATGGCTAAGTGTTGTGCTGGCGATGATCCTTTTCAGTCCCATCATTGAAGAGATCGTTTTCCGAGGTTTTTTGCTGCAAGGGCTTCTCACGTGGTTGCCTAATAATCGGCTGGCTTGTTGTCTTCTCGTGTCATTGATCTTTGCTGCGGTGCATACACAGTACACATCCACAGTAACGCTGACTGAGTTAATCGCGATATCATTACTGCTGTGTTACGCACGCCTGACCAGCAAAGGGCTGTTGATGCCAATATTGACGCATATGCTAACCAATTCAACCGTTTTACTGTTCTGGTATGCATCCACAGTCTGATTGACGTTAAGGTTTGTGTTTTCGTTTTTCACTTTGCAACAAGGGTTGCGGTCTGAATGAGTATGCTTTTTTACCGCGCCTTACTGCGCGACCGTTTTTTACATCTCTTACTGGTTATCGGTATCGGTCTTTGTTTCGCTGTGCCTTTCGCGCCTGCAACCTGGCCTGGTGCAATTGACTGGCATACTATCATCACCCTGAGTGGATTGATGTTATTGACAAAAGGCGTGGAACTCAGTGGCTATTTTGATGTAGTCGGGCGCCGTATGGTGAAGCGCTTTCACAATGAACGCCGACTGGCGATATTTATGGTGCTGGCCGCAGCGACACTGTCCACCTTTCTGACAAATGATGTAGCGCTGTTTATTGTGGTCCCGCTGACGATCACCATAAAGAAGTTGTGCCAGATACCGATCAATCGTCTGGTCATTTTTGAAGCATTGGCCGTTAACGCCGGTTCTCTACTCACCCCGATTGGCAACCCACAGAACATTTTGCTGTGGGGGCGTTCAGACATATCGTTTCTGGCCTTCATTTGGCAGATGATGCCGTTAGGGCTAACAATGATGGCCACACTACTGGCGTTGTGTTGGTTCTGTTTCCCCAACAAAACACTTAGTTATAATGGTATTGAGAAAGTTTCTAGCTGGCAACCTCGGCTTCTCTGGTGCTGTCTAGGCTTTTATCTGATCTTTATCGTCGCACTGGAATTCAAACAGGAACTGTGGGGACTGGCACTGGTGGCAGCCGGCTTTTTATTACTTGAGCGCCGGGTGGTCCTGACGGTTGACTGGACTTTACTGCTAGTGTTTATGGCGATGTTTATTGACGTTCACTTACTGATACAGCTACCCGCGCTTCACAACGTGCTCAGTAGCACCCAACATCTCTCACCAGCAGGATTGTGGGTGACGGCCATTGGTTTATCGCAATTTATCAGTAACGTACCTGCTACCATTTTGCTGCTGAACTACGTTCCGCCAGACACTCTGCTTGCCTGGGCCGTAAACGTGGGAGGGTTCGGTCTGTTGCCAGGCTCGCTGGCAAATGTGATCGCACTGCGTATGGCCAACGATCGCCGTATCTGGTGGCGCTTTCATTTCTACTCTTTGCCCTTGCTACTCTGGGCAGCAGTGGTGGGCTACGGCCTGTACTTTTTCGGATCGTAGATTGCCCCTACTGTTTACTTATTTGCAGAAACGTCGATGTTCTGAATGAACACGGGCCAAAATCCATAAAATAATGGTAATGGGAGCACGAGCACGGCAGCGATGAGTGATGTGCCTTGGGCCAGTGAAGCACGACAAGCGATAACGGCATAGACGCTTAACGCGTTCTACCCGTTATCGACGCTCAACGAGATTATCAGCAATCCTCAATAATAAGATACGCGGCATTCACCGGACCGTGGACGCCGACCACTTTGATCAATTCGATGTCTGCCGTGGAACTGGGGCCACCGATAATGTTGATGCACGAAGGCATGCGCTCGCCGCGCTGCGCCATGTGATGCAAGTGCTGTGCTAATTGGGCAACGCGCGGCAACAGCGTACTCTTGCGTACTACAAAAATGGACGACTCCGGCAACAGGCTCAGGCTGCGACCACGCTCTGGTGCGGAGAACAACACCACGCCGCCCGATTCGGTTAACCCATATTCTGCATGAACCACGCCTACTTTGGCCTGTTCCGCCAGCCGCAAGTTCTCTTCTCCGACACTGGGATCCCACACTGTTGCCTGACATTCACGCTGTAAGCATGCGGTAATACCCAGATTAGCCAGTCGATCATCGCCGCTGACTACCACCGGCATGTGGCCATAGCGATCGCACAAGCGCAGGGCTGCCTGTGGAGCATCGGCCTCGCTGGCGATTTCACAGTGTGCCAGCATGACATTGACGGCGACATCGACAAACGCATCACAACGCTGCTGCGCCGTCAATTCCGTCAGGCGGGTTTGGGCATAGTTATGCTCAGGTTCCGGGCGCGGCGTTGCGGTATGACGCACCTCACGTCCAAGTTGGCGAGCGATCTCAGCCAGAAAACTGTCTCTATTTTCCATTATTTTCTCCCTTCAGCCTGATGCTTTTTAAACCAGCTACGGAAACTTTCACCGTCTGCATCCGGCAGGTCGCGCGCTTCGGTCCACTCGCCGATCGCACCAATTTCGATCGGCATTTTGCCATTTTTGATAAACCAGCCTGCGGCACGCGCACCGGCAATCATCCCAACTTTCCACAGTGTCGGGTGGCTATTGACGTAAGTGAACATTTTCGTCACCCGTTGCTCGGTCTTCGGTGTGATGCCATTTTCTGCCATCACGCGGCGGTGTCGGAGGATGAGTGACGATAACGGGATCTGTACCGGGCATACGGTGTCACACGCCGTGCATAACGAACAGGCGTAGGGCAGTTCCTTGAAGTCACGGTAACCGCCCAGCAGCGGGGAGATCACTGCACCGATAGGGCCAGGATAAATGGAGCCGTAGCCATGCCCGCCTATGTGACGATAGGCCGGACAGGTATTGATGCAGGCACCGCAGCGAATACAGCGTAGGATGTCGCGGAACGCGGAACCGAGGATCTGTGAACGGCCATTATCGACGATCACCAGATGGAACTCCTGTGGGCCATCGATGTGTCCGGCTTCCCGTGGCCCGGTGAGCCATGTGTTATAACCTGTTAAACGCGCGCCGACCGCACTGCGTGCCAGCATGGTGATCAGCACGTCTACCTCTTCAAACGTTGGTGCGATACGCTCCATGCCCATCACCGCGATGTGCGTTTTCGGCAGGGTGGTACACATCCGGGCATTGCCTTCGTTCGTCACCAAACACACCGAGCCAGTTTCTGCTACCGCGAAGTTACAACCGGTGACACCGACTTCCGCACTGAGAAAGTCCTGACGGATCTTCTTACGAATGAACAGCGTCATTGCCTCTGGCGTTTCTGGGCCGTCATAGCCGAGTTTTTCATGCAGCACCTTGCGGATTTGGTAACGATCTTTGTGAATGGCGGGCACGACGACATGCGAGGGGGGATCCTGATCCAATTGTAAAATGTATTCACCCAGATCGGTTTCGATGACCTCAATACCTGCATTTTGCAGGACATGGTTCATGCCAATCTCTTCGGTCACCATCGATTTTGCTTTCACCACTTTCTTCGCGTTTTTGCCCTGTGCGACCTTAAGGATGTAGCGGGTGGCGTCCTCTTTCGTTTTGGCAAAATAGACATGCCCGCCGTTGGCGGTCACTTTTTCAGAAAGCTGGTAGAGATAGGCGTCGAGATTGTCGAGGACATGTTCACGGATCTGCGCCGCATGCCCACGCCAATCTTCCCAGTTCCCCAGTTCGTCCACCATTTTCTGGCGATTTGCGCCAATGCGCTCCTGCGCGTTAGCCACGGCTTTGCGCATAATGGAATCGTTAATCTGGGTATGGATACGATCCTTAAATGTAGTGTCGCTGGTTTTCAGGCTCATATCTGCTCCTTAACGGCTCATCAGGACTTCGGCAATATGCATCACCTTGACAGGGTGGCCTTCACGCTGCATCCGACCGCCAATGTTGAGCAGGCAACTCACATCGGCACCAATCAGGTAGTCAGGTTTAGCGTCCATGATATGGTGGACTTTTTCTTTCACCATTTCGCCGGAAATTTCCGCCATTTTCACCGAGAACGTGCCGCCAAAGCCGCAGCAAGTCTCTTCTGCCTTGAAGGGTAGCAATTGCAGATCTCTCACATGGTCGAGCAGCGTGAGAGGTTCTTCACGCACACCGAGCTTGCGGAACAGGCTACAAGATGGATGGTAGACCGCCGTACCGGATAGCCTTGCCCCCACGTCCGTGACGCCGAGGGTGTTGACGATGAATGACGTCAGATCGTTCATTCGGGCAGCGATGCGCTCAGCGCGCTGCACCCATTCCGGTTCGCCCGCCAGATACTCAGGGTAGTGCCGAATCGCGTTCATGCAGGAGCCCGCAGGAGAAATGATGGGATCATCATTCTCTTCCAGCGCAGCGATCACGCTTTTCATGCCAGGGATGGCGCTGTTGACATAACCGCCGTTGATGGCTGGCTGTCCACAACACGACTGTTTTTCAGGAAAGTGTACGCGGCATCCGAGCTGCTCTAGTAGCAGCACGGAGTCGCGCGCCATACGCGATTTCAGAGCGTCACCAATACAGGTAACAAAGAAATTAACATTCACGACAATACTCCCAATTTTAATATAGTTAATTTTTTGGTATTTCAGGCTAGGAATAAGTAGTAGACCAGGCCAACCTTAAGCCCAAGAATGACGATATAGACCCCGCAGTATTTCAACGTGCCGGACATGATCGCGCTGCCTTGACCTTCCATGCGGGTTGCCGACACAGCAATGGCGATACTTTGCGGCGATATCATCTTGCCGCCAGTCGCCCCTGCGGTATTTGCCGCCGCTAACCAGACGGGATCAACATGCAGCTTTTCCGCTGCCATTGTTTGTAATTTACCGAACAACACGTTGGAATTGGTATCGCTGCCGGTCACGAAAGTGCCTAATGCACCAATGACAGGCGCGATGAACAGGTAGCCACCGCCAGTAACATCCACCATTGTTTGAGCAAGCGTAGCGATAAGCCCGCTGACATCCATGACGGTCGCCATCGCGACAATAGCCGTAATCGCGATAATGGAGTTTTTAAGCTGCTTCACCGTACCGAAGAAGACACTCAGCATCGTAGGCAGATTCGCGCCTTGAATAAAACCGCCCAACAGGGTGGCGATGATAATCAATACGCCGGGGGTGGCTATCCAGTCGATTTTCAGTTTCAGCACCTGCGTTTCCGTCAGATAGAACGGAATAACAGAAGCCACTTGAGATACGGCACTTTTAATGGCGGGGAACAGCGGCGAACACAGCAGAATAAAGACAAAAATCAGAAGGTATATCGCGCAGGCGCGCAGCAGTTGGCTGGCGGAGTAACTCGCGACGGACGTTTGGTGATCGCTGCTGATGCGATACTCCGGCTCCGTTGCTTTCTTACGCGCTTTCGCCATCAGCGTGACGGCAATTAGGCTGGTCAGACTCCCTGCGAACGCAGGCAGTTCGGCCCCGAGGTAAATCGCCACCAAATACTGTGGCACGAGTGTGGTGACGCCGCACACCAGCGTAATGCCAAACACACCGCGAATCGCTTTTATACCACCACCGATGATCGAAATGATGACGAACGGTAGCAGAATGTTGAACAGCGCCAGTTGAGCAACCACGGTGGCGCTCAGCGTGGTGACGGGGAGGTGAACCTGCTCGGCCAGAATAGAAACAGGAATACCGACCGCGCCAAACGCGGTGGGAACCGTGTTGGCAACCAGCGAGGCGACGGCTGCTTTCATCGGGTTAAACCCGAGCGCGATGAGGATACCGATGGGGATCGCCACGGCGGTGCCATACCCCGCAGCAGCTTCGAGGAACCCGCCAAAACACCATGAAATTAATAACACCTGTATGCGTTTATCATCGCTGATTCCGGCGAGAACATCGCGCAACACGTCCATGCTGCGCGTTTTTTGCATCAGGTTATAGCTATAAATCGCGCCCAGAATAACGATGATAATCGGCCATAATCCTTTAAGCGCGCCATAGGTAATAGCTAACCCCAAGGTTCTTACCGAGGTATTCCAGAACAGGTAGGTGATAATTAAGGTTAATGCCAACGTAATCAACACAGCATAGTGAATCGGTGTTTTTATTTTGAGAATAAGAACAATCATGACAAGCAGTGGAAAAATTCCCAGGAAGAAAGGAAAATAATCGTGCATAAACGTGCCCTTACATTCTGATCGTAAAAACCAGAGTAAACATAGCGATAGTGTGACGGTGAGTAACCTTATACGTTAAGCGGTTATTAAAAAGTTTTAACTGAATCGGGTCATACGCAACAAATACCCTACCAATAGCAGTGTTATTAATTTCAAATTACTTATAAAAGTTATTTAATTAGCAGGGTATGCTCTGAACCCACGTTATTTTTTCAGCTTACGCGGCTATGGCGATGTGGCGATGATTTATTCTGTAAGCGCCCATGGTGCCCGGGCAAAGGACTTAAGCTCAGGGCCGGCTGAGCCCCCCGCATTGAACAAGCTTGAAAATTAGGGAATTGTCCCATATGACGAATTTGTGCTTAGCGTAGGGTGTTTTTGTTTTCAGAAAGAACACAAGATACCTTGCAAAGGATGCTCGCCATGTCATCACACCCTTCTCTCTGCTTACTGGCTCTCCCCTTGTTAGCGGGTTGCCAGTTTATCCCTCATACGAATTACTTTACTGCACCGGTTAATGAGCCAAATCCCGCGTGGGTTCGGATCGTTAACTACACACAACATGCGGGTATCTATCAGTATGAAAAGGGCGTCCGCACTGGGGGCGTCATCCGGTCAGGTCCCTTGCCCTTCATTAACACGCAGGACATGGGCATGCCTAAAGCCGGGCAAGATTTGACCTTCGATTACTACGAAACACGCGTCCGGCCTGATTTAGAAACCGAGGTGTCGATGATGTGGGAAGGCCCGCGAACGCTCTCTTGCTTCATCACCATCAAGTTCACCCCAAAAGCAGGACGCTATTACCAGTTTATGCTGAACGAAGGCTCAGGCGACCTTTGTACCTGGGACGCGTCTTTCATCGAACGTGACAAAAATGGCACCGCATGGCACCTCACGCCCAATCCTGACGTGACTTACAAATCCAATGGATCAACGGCGGGAAAGCGATTCAGTAACGCCAGATTCGAAGACCCCAACTACCACCCGGATCCTAATCTGTATCCCGGCACTGCACTGTAACGCCTTATGGGCTGTTTTTTACCTTAGTTTTAGGAAAACGATATGAAAATCATAATGAATTTCAAGCCAGGCTACCGTCAAAAACGTTGTTATCTCGTTCCACAAACGGGTTTATATTGACCTTCTTCGCTGTCCCCTTACAGGATGTAACATGTTTAAACACGTGATTGTTGTATTGCTTGTGACCCTACTCAGTGGCTGTGTCCGCCCCACTGCTCAGCCTGCCTCGCCTACTGCAGTTGATAAAAAGGCGCTTATTGGAATCTGGGCGATGCTGCCATTAAAAAATGGGATCGCTAATGTTGTGGAGTTCCGCGCCGATGACCAGGTGCTGCTGCATTCATTTAACTGTGAAAACCCACAGGTAAAAATGGGGGTTGAGCAATCTCACTATACGGTTGAAAAAAACAGCCAGACTATTCGTCTGACATCGTCCGGCAATACCACCCTACTGAAGATTCTTGGTATCGTTGGGCGGGCGATGAAACTGAAACAGCCTATTGGTGTTGAGAATGAAAGCCTGACCTTTTCCTATCTGAAAGTGGCGCAAGTCGCGCCCTTGTGTGAAATGTATAAACCAAGGGACAAAAGTCCAAAGACAGCCTTTAAGCCAGGCGATTTTATTGCGGCTCCGGCAATCCCTGAGCATAAGGATCTCGAGAAATTCGTTGGCAAATGGCAGTTGAAAAAAGCGACTCAGTTAGAGATTGTTAAGGATAAACAAGGTCGATTCACGCTGTTCCAAGCGGCGGATGATAATTGGCGTTACCTGTTTAATAATGTGCACTGGGTCGGCGATGAATTGAATTTCAACAGCTATGCCTATTCCGAAAAGCCTAAACTGTTTGATCACCCATTCCACAAATCACAAATCCCGACGCAAATCCGTCTATTGCCTGATGATAAAATGCGTATGACTATCGACATTGATGGTGATAAGAGCGCTTTTGAATTGACACGGGAATAAGCACATCCCGACAAAGAAACCGACCCTATTGATGCCGTCGGTTTCTTTGTCAAAAACATGCCCATGCTGTAGCCGTCTGACAAATAATCGTTTCAGCGCTGCTGCCCTGCCCCCAGTGATTAATAAACCAGTATGTTAGCAATGTCGGTTATTGGCACGAAGTTGCCGTTATATATCGCTCCGTCAACAATGAGCGAGGAGCGGACGTAGAAGATACCTTTTGTTCCCAAGTTACAATTCACGTGGCGAGTATTGTTGGTTAGCTTTTAGGCTCACGGGTTCGTACAAGGTCCATTTCCTGATCGGCTATCTCCACAATAACCGGGTCATATTATCTATAACTGAAACATCAACACATTCGAATTATCGTATGTGTTCTTGATTTTATTACGCCAGAGAGTACCCTATGCCTAAATGAGGAGGAGGAATCATGTCTCTGACAGCCCTGCAGCTTTTCAAAAACCTGTCCGATGAAACTCGTTTGGGTATCGTTCTACTGCTCAGTGAAATGGGCGAGCTGTGCGTGTGCGATCTTTGCACGGCGCTGGAACAGTCCCAGCCTAAGATCTCCCGTCATCTGGCGATGCTTCGGGAAAGTGGATTATTGCTGGATCGCAAGCAAGGGAAATGGGTTCATTATCGCTTATCCCCGCATACCCCTTCCTGGGCTGCCCAGGTAATTGAGCAGGCCCGGCTAAGCCAACAGGACGACGTACAGGCCATCGCCCGTAAGCTGGCATTAGCCAACTGCTCTGGCAACGGTAGGGCTGTTTGTATCTAAAAAATTTGCCTTAATACATATGATTTTTCGAATGTGAGGTATTCAGAATGAAAACGTTAACAGTGTTTGACCCGGCAATGTGCTGCAGTACCGGCGTATGTGGTTCAGATGTTGATCAGGTTCTGGTTAATTTCTCTGCTGATGTGCAGTGGCTGAAAGGACGTGGCGTACAGGTTGAACGTTACAACCTGGCGCAGCAGCCCATGAGCTTTGTTCAGAACGAGAAAGTGAAAGCATTCCTCGAAGCATCTGGCGCAGAAGGGCTTCCTCTGTTGCTGCTGGACGGTGAAACGGTGATGGCGGGGAGATACCCAATACGCGCTGAGCTGGCTCGTTGGTTCGGTATTCCGTTGGAGAAGGTAGGGTTAGCTCCCACTAATTGCTGTGGTGGGAATACTCCCTGTTGCTGAGTATGTAAGGAGGACATATGAAATTCTTACAGAATATCCCGTCTTACCTGTTTTTTACCGGTAAGGGAGGCGTAGGAAAAACGTCCATTTCCTGTGCGACGGCCATCCGCCTTGCTGAACAGGGTAAGCGGGTTTTGTTGGTGAGTACCGATCCCGCATCCAATGTCGGCCAGGTATTCGATCAGACTATCGGTAACACTATCCAGCTTGTGGCTGCGGTCCCTGGCCTTTCGGCGCTGGAGATCGATCCACAAGAAGCAGCTCAGCAATACCGTGCCAGAATCGTTGACCCTATCAAAGGTCTTCTACCTGATGACGTTGTTAACAGTATCAGCGAACAGCTTTCAGGAGCATGCACGACTGAGATTGCGGCATTCGACGAGTTCACAGGCTTATTGACTGACACTTCTCTGCTGACCCGCTTTGAACACATTATTTTTGATACAGCGCCAACCGGTCATACAATCCGCCTTCTCCAGCTTCCCGGAGCCTGGAGTAGTTTCATTGAGAGCAACCCGGACGGTGCTTCCTGTCTTGGCCCAATGGCCGGGCTTGAAAAGCAGCGTGAGCAGTATGCTCATGCGGTAGAGGCATTATCCGATCCTGAACGTACCCGCCTGGTTCTGGTTGCAAGATTGCAAAAATCAACGTTGCAGGAAGTCAGCCGCACCCATGAAGAACTGGCTGCGATTGGCCTGAAAAACCAATATCTGGTTATTAATGGTGTTCTGCCTGCAGTTGAAGCGGAACATGACGCCCTGGCTGCTGCGATATGGCAAAGGGAGCAGGAGGCACTGGTAAATCTTCCCGCCGGTTTATCTGAGCTACCGACAGATACCTTATTACTGCAGCCAGTAAATATGGTAGGTGTGTCTGCTTTGAAGAGACTGCTAGACACCTGTTCTGAGAGATCACCTCGCCCTAAAGCGAACGCCCTGTACATGCCTGAAAATTTATCGCTCTCTGGCTTGGTCGATGATATCGCCCACAGTGAGCACGGTCTGATTATGCTGATGGGCAAAGGAGGGGTAGGTAAAACCACGATGGCTGCAGCCATCGCTGTCAGGCTGGCGGATATGGGATTTGATGTCCACCTCACCACCTCTGACCCTGCCGCACACCTCAGTACGACGCTGAACGGTAGTCTGAATAACCTGCAGGTCAGCAGGATTAATCCACACGATGAAACCGAACGTTATCGCCAGCATGTCCTTGAGACGAAGGGAAAAGGTCTGGACGAAGCAGGGAAACGGCTATTGGAAGAGGATTTACGCTCTCCTTGTACTGAAGAAATTGCCGTGTTCCAGGCATTTTCCCGCGTGATCCGCGAAGCAGGTAAGCGATTTGTGGTGATGGATACGGCTCCCACGGGGCACACGCTGTTGCTATTGGACGCAACAGGGGCCTATCACCGCGAAATTGCAAAAAAAATGGGAGACAAAGGACATTTTTCTACCCCAATGATGCAGCTTCAGAACCCGACTCGAACCAAAGTGCTACTGGTTACGCTTCCTGAAACCACTCCTGTACTGGAGGCGGCAAATTTGCAGTTTGACCTTGAAAGGGCAGGGATTCATCCGTGGGGCTGGATTATCAATAACAGCCTCTCTATTGCGGATACGCGTTCCCCCTTGCTTTGCCAGCGCGCCCGGCAGGAATTGCCTCAGATTGAAGCTGTTAATAATCAGTACGCTGACCGTGTTGCGCTCGTTCCGGTACTGGCTTCCGAGCCCGTCGGTATTGAAAAACTCAGAGGGTTGACGAGTTAATCTTTTGACATATACAGGGCGGCAACATCGCCCTGTCAGGAGGTTTTATGTTAGTGGCAGGCGCTATTTTTGTCCTGACCCTTGTTTTGGTTATCTGGCAGCCGAAGGGCTTAGGAATCGGCTGGAGTGCAACGCTGGGCGCAGTACTGGCTTTGATTTCTGGCGTTGTACATTTAGGTGATATCCCGGTGGTTTGGAATATCGTCTGGAACGCGACAGCGACCTTTATAGCCGTGATTATTATTAGCCTTCTGCTTGATGAATCGGGTTTTTTCGAATGGGCAGCGCTACACGTTTCACGGTGGGGTAATGGTCGTGGTCGTTTGCTCTTTACCTATATCGTCCTGCTCGGCGCAGCGGTGGCGGCACTGTTTGCCAACGATGGTGCAGCTCTTATTCTGACGCCGATAGTCATCGCCATGCTGCTAGCATTAGGGTTCAGCAAAGGCACGACACTTGCATTCGTTATGGCTGCCGGGTTTATTGCCGACACTGCCAGCCTGCCGCTTATCGTGTCGAACCTGGTGAATATTGTTTCAGCGGACTTCTTCGGTCTGGGGTTCACAGAATATGCGTCGGTGATGGTGCCGGTTGATATCGCAGCCATTGCTGCCACGTTGGTTATGCTGCATCTGTTCTTCCGAAAAGACATCCCTCCGGCTTACGATCTGGCTCTCCTAAATACACCAGCAAAAGCAATAAAAGATCTGGCTACGTTCCGCTCCGGTTGGGTAGTTTTGATTCTTCTGCTGGTTGGTTTCTTCGTGCTCGAGCCGCTCGGGATCCCCGTCAGTGCAATTGCTGCAGTTGGGGCGGTAATACTGTTTATCGTGGCGAAACGAGGCCATGCCATTAACACCGGCAAAGTGCTGCATGGCGCCCCCTGGCAGATCGTCATCTTCTCATTGGGGATGTATCTGGTGGTCTACGGTCTGCGCAACGCCGGGCTAACCGAATACCTTACAGGTGTGCTGAACGTGCTGGCGGACAAAGGGCTTTGGGCCGCGACGTTAGGTACTGGCTTCCTGACAGCTTTCCTCTCCTCCATCATGAACAACATGCCTACCGTGCTGGTTGGTGCGCTCTCTATTGATGGTAGTATCGCAACCGGCGTTATCAAAGAGGCGATGATTTATGCCAATGTGATTGGCTGCGACTTAGGCCCGAAAATTACACCTATTGGTAGCCTGGCAACACTACTCTGGCTGCATGTCCTTTCACAGAAGAATATGACGATCACCTGGGGCTATTATTTCCGCACCGGAATTATCATGACTCTGCCAGTACTGTTTGTAACGCTGGCCGCGCTGGCGCTACGTCTCTCTTTCACTTTGTAATGAGAAACTGAAATGAGCAACATCACTATTTATCACAACCCGGCCTGCGGCACATCACGTAATACGCTGGAGATGATCCGCAACAGTGGTACTGAACCGACCGTTATTCATTACCTTGAAAATCCACCGTCACGCGAAGAACTGATTAAACTCATTGCAGATATGGGGATCACAGTACGGGCACTGCTACGTAAAAATGTCGGGCCCTATGAAGAACTGGGACTGGCAGAAGATAAATTTACTGACGATCAGTTCATAGATTTTATGCTGCTGCATCCGATCCTGATTAACCGCCCGATTGTGGTGACTCCGTTGGGCACGCGTCTTTGCCGCCCTTCCGAAGTAGTACTGGATATCCTTCCCGATGCCCAGAAAGGTGCTTTCGCAAAGGAAGATGGCGAGCAAGTTGTTGATGGTTCAGGGAAAAAAATTAAATAAAGATTAAGGGGGCGCGAGCCTCCGTAAGCGTCCAGTCAGCACCGTCTGGTTTACTGCATCAGGTTCTGTAATTTAGGTGTCCACTTATTTTTGCAGGTGG
>NZ_JAGFPF010000630.1:0-1112 GCF_025962695.1 Candidatus Symbiopectobacterium sp. NZEC135
CTCAAGCTGGTGCCTCACGCCCGACTGCACGGCACCGTTTTGCACGCGCCCTGCTTCTCTCTGCCCGATCAGCCAATGCCGCCCGATTTCGATCTCACCACATTGCTTGCGCAGTCAGGCATTCCGCTTTGCCAGCGTGTCGGCATTGTTGGCTGGAAACACCTGAAGTTAAACGGACCTTCAGACCCAGCCATGTTTGATATTCCGCATTTTATTTATCAGAGCATTCGGAGCGCGCTGCCCTCCACCGCTGCGTTGGTGAATGCCACCGGTATTTTCATTTCTCCCAACGGGGGCGTGCGCACCATCAACAACGCCAACGAGCTGGCACACTATGAATACGGGGCGAATCTGGCCTCCACGGCCATGCTGAATGCGCTTAATGCGATAGAGATTGGTAAAACAGAAAAAGAGATTGCTGCGCTGCTGGCTGCCGAAGGGCAACCTCACACCGTGGTGACCATCGCGGCTACCGGCGATCGCTTTGAGCAAGCCCGGCTTTATCCCAGCGATAAAAAGATAGCGCTCGGTGATAAGTTTTCCCTCACCGCCGGTTTTAAAGGCGGGCTCAGCAGCCGAGCGGCCTATGTGGTAAAACATCGCGAGATGCTGCCAGCCAAAACCAATGACTATCTGGAACGTGTCGCCATTCCGTATTATCACGCCGTGGTCTGTTGGTTAACCGCGCTTCACGTCGGTATCACGGGCGGGGAGATCTACGCATTAATCGAGGAGGTTCTGCCCAAAGAGCGGTTTCACTGGCATCTGAATCCAGGCCATTTGGTGGCCGATGAAGAGTGGCTCTGTTCACCCATCAGCCAAGATTCTCCCATCGCGCTCGCCAGCGGTATGCTGTTGCAGAGCGATATTATCCCTTCGGTAGCTGGCTATGCAGGTGCCAGCATAGAAGATACGGTGGCACTGGCTGACGCAGATCTGCGTGCCGAATTAGCCTCCTCGTACCCGGCGCTGTGGCAGCGAATCCTCACTCGCAGAACGTATCTGGAAGCAGTATTACACATTCCATTGCATGACGATGTTCTGCCAATGTCCAATACCGTCGGTTATTTGCGCCCTTTTCTGCTGGATAAGCAAAAAGCATTGGTCTGTGG
>NZ_JAGFPF010000632.1:0-1111 GCF_025962695.1 Candidatus Symbiopectobacterium sp. NZEC135
GATACTGACACTGTCTATCGCCGTAGCGGCGATGAATTTATTATCTTGCTGCAAGGCATTAAAGAAGAAGCTAACACCATCTATGTCGCGGACAAGATTCATAATGCCATGAATAAACCGTTTGAGATTGAAGGGAAAAAGCTCGAAGTATCGTGCAGTATCGGTATTGCGCTCTATCCCGAGCACGGCACTGATTCACTGACGTTAGCCATCAACGCGGACTCTGCCATGTACCAGGCAAAAGCGATGGGGCGTAGTCAAACGCAAATCTACGTCGTACAAAACGGTCATCAGTGATAATGGCAGGGACGTTAGGGAAATGAACAACACAAACTGTCATTAACAGGGCAGGTTGTGTTGTTCAATGAAAGTCTTGAATAGCACTGCGTGATAATTAGCGTTCCCGCAGTGCTTCGGCATTTGCTCGGATGATGGGTTTAAGCAAATAACTCAGAATGGTTTTCTTTCCGGTAATAATATCCACGGATGCTACCATGCCGGGAATAATCACCAGGGGTTTATCCTCAGTGCCCAAGTAATTTTTATCCGTGCGCAACCGAACGATATAAAAGCTATTGCCTTCTTTATCCGTCATGGTGTCAGGGCTAATTTGCTCAACTTTCCCTTTTAATCCACCATAGATCGTATAATCGTAGGCCGTCAGTTTGATTATTGCATTCTGACCGGCATGTAGAAAGGCAATATCTCGCGGTGAGATTTTTGCTTCAACCAGTAAATTTTCATCCAACGGAACTATTTCCACGATGTCGTTGCCCGGTTGGATAACGCCACCAATGGTATTGACCATCATCTGCTGCACAATGCCTTTCACCGGCGAGACCACCAGCGTGCGGTTTACGCGATCTTCCAGCGCCTTACCCGTGGCGGCTATCTTGTTCAGACTGGTTTGTGCTTCAGTCAACTGGGTCAGTGCATCGCTTTTATAGCGTCCGCGCGCTTCCTGAACCTTGTTTTCAATTTCCTTGATGGCAGAGTCAGCGCGAGGAATAGCCAGCGTCATGGATTCCAACTGCCCCTGCGTTTCCACTTCAGCCCGTTTCAACCGCAACACTTCGACTTTAGATATTGCACCCTCTGCAATCAATGGCTC
>NZ_JAGFPF010000631.1:0-1111 GCF_025962695.1 Candidatus Symbiopectobacterium sp. NZEC135
TTGTGACACTCTGCTGTGAGCAAGGGTTTGACGTCAATGCGCCAGACGACGGTGAAAATACGCCGCTGCATACCGCGTTATTCTTCGATGAAGACGAGGTTGAAGAAGAGGACGTCATCCAGATGGTCACCAGCCTGCTCACCGCCGGCGCGGACCCCAATCGGGCCAATGCCGCCGGGGAAACACCGCTGATGATCGCCTCACGCCGCAACCTGACCGATTGCGTCTCGCTGATGAGCATGATGACGGCAACCGCCCACGGGTTTGGTGCGGCTGGGCCGAGGTTGTCGTGACGTCAACGGTTGGCAGATAACACCATAACGGCAATATCAGTGCTGATGAGCGCTGATATTGCCGGTGGAAAGATTATTTAAACCACTATCGAAATATTATATATTTATAATTAAAGTTACATTTAAAATAGCCAATACCCAAGCAAAAAACGAAACAACAGATAAATAAAACCTAAAATAAAATCGACAAGGGTTGACGAAAACCAAATCAACTTTAAAGTAGTGATTGCACGCTGCGGGGATATGAAACTTGCCATATCTACGTTAATCATGCCGTATGAAAAAACCGGAGGTTTTATGCATGCAATCGCTGATGAAAGAGTCGCTAATGAAAAAGTAATAACGCCATCAATACAGTTACATGAAAATTTAATGGCGTTAAGCAAAAGCGTAAAAGGAATAATCCCTGGCATTTCGGCCACACACGTCAATGATATATTGCAGTTAACTATTTCTCCAATGGCACTGGCTTGGAATTGGTCGAAAGGATTCAACTACCGACCACAATGATGTAGTGACCCCTTGATTCCCTAATAAAAAATAGTTAAATAGTTTTTTATGGCCCACAGGGTGAACCTCAGGGATGAGGTTCATTAATTCTGATGTACATCCAATACCGTTAATACCTCAACTTTACGCTGGAATCCGTTGCCGATGATCTTAAATGCGTTCACCAACGATATAAAGCAAAAACCAGCAGCGGCACTTTTAGCCATTATAATTACTGCTATTAGTTTGGTGACGACATTTCTTATCGTTATGCTCTATGTTACAGATCGTGATATTGAACGGGGATTGCCGGAGCATCAGCGTTTATA
>NZ_JAGFPF010000633.1:0-1110 GCF_025962695.1 Candidatus Symbiopectobacterium sp. NZEC135
CTGGGCACCAGCATTGTTGCGGTATGGATTGACGCCGTGCACTACTGTGTCAAAGCGCGCGGTATTTGTGATGCGACCAGCGCGACCACCACCACATCGCTGGGTGGTCTGTTTAAATCGAGCCAGAATACGCGTCAGGAGTTCCTGCGCGCCGTGCGTCACCACCAGCACTGATCCTCCTGCCGCAGCCACCGGGTGTGGCTGTCGGCGGCATGCGTCCCATTGGATTGGCACAAACTCCTATGATGCCTCACTCGCCTTCATCGCCGCGCCGTATCGCCACACTGGATTTCGTGCGCGGCGTGGCGGTATTGGGCATCTTATTGCTCAATATTACCGCGTTTGGCCTGCCCAAGGCCGCTTATCTCAATCCTGCCTACGCCGGTTACCCTGCGCTGCATGAGGCCCTGACCTGGGCTGTGATGGATCTGCTGGCCCAGGCGAAATTTCTGACATTGTTTGCCCTGCTGTTTGGCGCAGGTTTACAACTGCTTTTGCCGCGAGGTACGCGCTGGGTTCATGCGCGTCTGTTCTGGTTGATGCTGATTGGGCTATTGCACGGTATTTTCATGTGGGACGGCGATATCTTGCTGGATTATGGCCTCATCGGTCTGCTCTGCTATGCCATGATCCGACAGGCGGACAGCAGCCGTATGCTGATGCGTATCGGCGTGGTGATGTACGCCGTAGGCGTCGGCATGCTGGTGGTATTAAGCCAGATTCTCAGCCCGGAGCCGGGGCGCGACTGGTTGCCGAGTGATGCAGTCATCGCCTACGAGGCCTATTGGCTCCTACTGGGTGGCGTAGAAGCGTGGCGCAATCGCATAGATCTGCTGATCGAGAGTCTATTGTCGCTGGGTGTGCAATATGGCTGGCTGCTGGCAGGCTCATTGCTGCTGGGCGCCGGGCTGATGCGCAGCGGCTGGCTGCGCGGTGAGTTCAGTGGGGCGCATTATCGCAAAGTTGCCCTGTGGTTTATCGCGATGGGACTGCTGATTGATGCTGTTGGCATGGTGTTGCAGTGGCATCTTGCCTGGGAGTACCGCTGGAGTGGTCTGTTGCTGCAAATTCCTCGCGATATTGCCGCGCCGATTCAGGCTAACGGTTATC
>NZ_JAGFPF010000634.1:0-1107 GCF_025962695.1 Candidatus Symbiopectobacterium sp. NZEC135
GTTCATCGCTATCTCCTTCGTTTTAGCTTGAGGGGTTACCCACATGACGTAACGAACACGATGAGAGTAGGAAGCCGAATCTATGCTGTAAAAAATATTTTTTTGTTCAATTCAGGAACATCGTGGCGCACCAAAAAGTCCCAATATGAAACATAAATAACCCAGCACGCCCTGTTATTTGATACCCGTCAAACTGTGACAAAAGTTGTGTAGCAACTCACACTTTGTTGAATGAAAGAATAAAGACATTCAAATTCAATAAATTAAATATAATCATTGGTTCTATCTCATCGCCATTCGTGGTTGGCGATATGCATCACAAATTCGACATAATATTTCCAAAATGGAACATAAATGCGCTACCTATTTCCCAAAGGGGTACGATAAAGGAGCAACCGGTGAAACAGACTGCATTGAAAACCCTGTGGCACGATTTCATCACGCCGGACCCAATAAGGTATCCCGATGCCGCCAGCATGGAACACCTCGCGCTAAAGCCCTATGTCACCGAATCGTGGCTGCGTTGCCGTCGACAACAGCGTCACGATCATTGGTCAACGCCACTCTACGCCAAAGGCATTACGTTCAAGTCTCTGTGTCGCAACCGTGCCGATATGATCAATATCTCTTCGCCCATACTGGAGGATATCTTTGCCTATCTCACCACCACGGAATGCGCCCTGCTACTGACCGATGAAACCGGGTGTACGCTGAGTTTTCACGCCTCCCCGGCCATGAGCCAACGGCTAATGACGTTAGGCATTGGCGAGGGAATTTACTGGCGCGAAAGCATGATGGGGAATAATGCCGTCACAACGGCGCTGCTGTTACACGAGCCGGTCAGCCTGCAAGGCTATGAGCATTTCAATCAGCACTTGCATCAATTTGCCTGCTTTGCCACGCCGGTTTTCGACAGTTACAGCGCGGTGATGGGTGCGGTCGGGCTGATTCTGCTAAACGACAGCGACACGGTTTCCGCCCTGGCGCTAGTGCATTCCACTGCGCAGCAAATCAGCGCAAAATTGCACACGGATATGATTTTGGCTGAATCCAACCAACATTTAAGTGAAGTACACGCCCTGCTGGATGGCGTGGAAGAAGGCGTTC
>NZ_JAGFPF010000635.1:0-1106 GCF_025962695.1 Candidatus Symbiopectobacterium sp. NZEC135
GCGTTGATCTGCGCTCCCTCCCGCTGGTAACGATTGACGGTGAAGACGCGCGCGATTTTGACGATGCGGTCTACTGCGAGAAAAAACGCGGTGGTGGCTGGCGTCTGTGGGTTGCGATTGCCGATGTCAGCTATTACGTGCGCCCCAATACGCCGCTGGATCATGAAGCGCGGGCGCGCGGTACCTCGGTTTATTTCCCTTCGCAAGTGGTGCCGATGCTGCCGGAAGTGCTGTCTAACGGCCTGTGTTCGTTGAACCCGGACGTGGATCGGCTGTGTATGGTGTGCGAGATGACCATTTCTGCCACCGGCAAGCTGACGACCTACAAATTCTACGAAGCCGTGATGCGTTCCCATGCGCGCCTGACCTACACCAAGGTGTGGCATATGTTGCAAGGCGATGCGGAGCTGCGAGCGCATTACCAGCCGCTGGTAGGCGGATTGGAAGAGTTGCACAAGATGTATCAGGTGCTGGAAAAAGCGCGCGAAGAGCGCGGCGGCATTGCCTTTGAAACCGAAGAAGCGAAGTTTATTTTTAACGCGGAACGCCGTATCGAACGCGTGGAATCGATGGTGCGCAACGATGCGCACAAACTGATTGAAGAGTGCATGATCCTGGCTAACATCTCGGCGGCCCGGTTCGTTGAGAAAAATCAGGAGCCTGCGCTGTTCCGGGTGCACGATCGCCCGAGTGAAGACCATGTGCTGGCGTTGCGTAGCGTGCTGGGTGAGCTTGGGTTGACGCTGAAAGGCGGTATGAAACCGGAGCCCAAAGACTACGCCGAACTGATGACGCTGGTGGCGGAACGCCCCGATCATGAAATGCTGCAAACCATGATGCTGCGCTCGATGAAGCAGGCGATTTACGATCCGGAAAACCGCGGCCACTTTGGTCTGGCGCTGACGTCATACGGTCACTTTACGTCTCCGATTCGCCGCTATCCCGATCTGTCACTGCACCGCGGCATCAAGTATTTGTTGAGCGATCGCCGTGAACGCTGGACGCCGACCGGCGGCTGGCACAGCGATCTGAATGAGATGCTGCAACTGGGCATGCACTGTTCTTTGACCGAGCGACGTGCGGATGAAGCGACACGCGATG
Organism: Candidatus Symbiopectobacterium sp. NZEC135; assembly: GCF_025962695.1. Classification (NCBI taxonomy): domain Bacteria; kingdom Pseudomonadati; phylum Pseudomonadota; class Gammaproteobacteria; order Enterobacterales; family Enterobacteriaceae; genus Symbiopectobacterium; species Candidatus Symbiopectobacterium sp. NZEC135. The sequence continues at coordinate 1,102 of NZ_JAGFPF010000635.1, forward strand.
TCGCC
>NZ_JAGFPF010000636.1:0-1104 GCF_025962695.1 Candidatus Symbiopectobacterium sp. NZEC135
GAACTGTTTTCTGTCGGCTATGACGAAGAGAAAAAACATCTGGAAGTTGAACTGCTGAACGGCAGCACCTATTTATACAAAGGTGTCGCACGGATGATCTATGAAGAGTTGCTGTCCAGCACGGCAAAGTATCGCTACTACACGCGCTACATCAAAAACTCATTTCCCTACGATAAACTGTAATAACACGGCAAGCGCCTTATCGGTAGCGGGCCTATAACGGCCCGCTGCGCGCTATCTCAAGACACGGAACAGCGTTAGAGCCCCTGCTGCTGCACAAACTCATCGATATTGGCGATGGTTTTCTCCATCAGCACTTGCAACGACGAGCCGGATGTCCAGGCGATATGGGGAGTAATCAACAGGTTTGGCATGGTTTTCGCCGCTTTCATCAACGGGTTATCTAACGCCGGTGGCTCCTGTGTCAATCCATCCAATGCGGCACCCGCGATACGGTGCTGCAACAGTACCGTCAGCAGTGCCGGTTCATCCACCAACGCGCCGCGCGCCGTATTGATGATAAATGCCGACGGTTTACACAGTGCCAGCGTCTGGGCATTGATCAAACCCTGGGTCTCCGCTGTCAGTGGGCAATGCAGCGAGATAACATCGGCCGTTTGCATCACTTGGTCGAACGGTAAGTAGCCGGGCCGACACTGCGCCGCGCTGCGCCGTTCCGCAAACAGCACTTTCATTCCCACCGCGCTGGCCAATCGTGCTACCTCTTGCCCTATCGCGCCGGAGCCAATGATGCCGAGCGTTGAGCCCGCGATGTCTTTTACCGGATGATCGAAATAGCAAAACTGATTGTGCTCGGCCCAGCGATCGCTGAGCTGATCGCGATACCAGCCCATCAGGCTATGCTTGAGAGAAAATATCATCGCGATCACGTGTTCGGCGACCGATTGCGTCGAATAAGCAGGAACGTTGCGTACAGCGATCCCCAGTTCCTGTGCGGCGGCAATATCAATGTTGTTCACACCGGTTGCGGTAACCGCGATCAGTTTTAGCGCGGGCAACGCTTGCAGGATCTCACGCGTCAGCACCACTTTATTGGTGATAATCACCTCGCACCCTTGCGCGCGTTCCACCACCAGTTCCGGC
>NZ_JAGFPF010000637.1:0-1103 GCF_025962695.1 Candidatus Symbiopectobacterium sp. NZEC135
GCGCGTACCATGATCGCCTCAAATGCGGTGACCATCAACGGCGAAAAACAGGCTAACCCTGAATATGTTTTCGCGGATAGCGATCGTCTGTTTGACCGTTACACGCTGCTACGCCGCGGTAAAAAACACTACTGCCTGATCTGCTGGGCAGCATAAGAAAACAGCATGTACAAGGGAGCGAAGGCTCCCTTTATTCTTGGTAATACTCTCAAGTCAGTGATATGCAAGGTCAGGTTGTCGGTAAATGAAAAACATTCTTTCTATTCAGTCCCATGTGGTTTTTGGACATGCAGGGAACAGCGCCGCAGAGTTTCCGATGCGGCGTATGGGCGCAAACGTTTGGCCGCTCAATACGGTGCAATTTTCCAATCACACGCAGTATGGTCAGTGGACCGGCAGTGTGATGGACGCCAGCCATTTGACCGACATTGCGCAGGGGATTGCCAATATCGACAAACTGGCACGCTGTGATGCGGTGCTGAGTGGCTATATCGGCTCCCCCGAGCAGGGTGCGAGTATTCTGGATATCGTCCGTCAGGTTAAAGCGGCAAATCCGCAGGCGATCTATTTTTGCGATCCGGTGATGGGCACACCCGAAAAAGGCTGTTTTGTGGCACCCGGTGTTTCGGGTTTCCACTGCAACCAGTCACTGCTGGCTGCCGATGTGATTGCGCCGAACCTGCCAGAGCTGGAATTGTTGGCTGGCGTGACGGTGCACACTGTGGATGAAGCCGTTACCGCAGCGCGTCAGCTCTGTGAACGTGGGCCGAAGATTGTGTTGGTCAAACACCTCAGCCGCGCAGCACGCCGCGCCGACAGTTTTGAAATGTTGCTGGTCACGCCTACTGACGCCTGGCATATCAGCCGTCCGCTGGTGGAGTTTGAACGTCAGCCTGTTGGCGTGGGGGATTTAACCAGCGGCCTGTTACTGGTGAACCTGCTCAAAGGCGTCGCGTTAGATAAGGCGCTCGAGCACACCACGGCGGCGGTGTATGAAGTGATGCTGGTGACCAAAGAGATGGATGAGTACGTACTGCAATTGGTGGCGGCACAGGATGGCATTGCCAACCCACGTCATCATATTCAGGCGGAACGCCTCCGTT
>NZ_JAGFPF010000638.1:0-1103 GCF_025962695.1 Candidatus Symbiopectobacterium sp. NZEC135
AGCCAACTGGCGTTGGATATGGGGACGGTGGAAACCAGCCTGGCGGGGCCAAAACGCCCGCAGGATCGCGTCGCGTTGGCACAGGTCCCCGATGCGTTTACCGCCAGCCGTGAACTGGAGCTCAGCAGCGGCAATGCCCATGCTGAAGCGATTGACGTGACATTGGCGGATGAAACTTTCTCGTTACGTCAGGGAGCGGTGGTGATTGCGGCGATCACCTCGTGCACCAATACGTCCAACCCCAGCGTGTTGATGGCGGCGGGCCTGTTGGCAAAACACGCGGTAGAGCGCGGTCTGCGGCGTAAACCGTGGGTGAAGACGTCGCTGGCGCCCGGCTCCAAAGTGGTACCGGATTACTTCGCTAAAGCGGGATTAACCCCTTATCTTGATGCGCTGGGTTTTCAACTGGTGGGGTATGGATGTACTACCTGTATCGGTAACTCAGGGCCTTTGCCGGAGCCGATAGAACAGGCGATTAAAGCCGCCGATTTGACGGTGGGTGCCGTGCTCTCGGGCAACCGCAACTTTGAAGGACGCATCCATCCGCTGGTGAAAACCAACTGGCTGGCATCGCCGCCGCTGGTGGTGGCCTATGCATTAGCGGGCAACATGACGCTGGATTTGACCCGCGATCCGCTGGGCGTCGGACACAATGGTGAACCGGTGTTTTTGAAAGATATCTGGCCTTCCGCGAAGGAAGTGGCCGACGCGGTGCAGCATGTCAGCGTTGACCTGTTTCATAAAGAGTACGCCGCTGTATTTGAAGGCACCCCCGAGTGGCAGGCGATAGCCGTGGGGGATAACCCTACCTACGAATGGCCACAGGATTCCACCTATATCCGCGAGACCCCATTTTTCACTACTATGGGCAAAGCGCCCGATCCGATACAGGATATTCACGGGGCGCGAATCCTTGCTCTGTTGGGGGATTCAGTGACTACCGACCATATCTCTCCTGCGGGCAGCATCAAAAAAGAGAGCCCGGCGGGCCGTTACCTGCTCGATCGCGGCGTGACTGTAGACGATTTTAACTCCTACGGCTCCCGACGAGGCAACCATGAGGTGATGATGCGCGGCACGTTCGCCAATGTGCGCATCCGCAA
>NZ_JAGFPF010000640.1:0-1100 GCF_025962695.1 Candidatus Symbiopectobacterium sp. NZEC135
GGCGTTTTTTTATTGGTTTGCCTTTCGTTTATCGTTTATTGGATATTATCATTGCGTATACTTGTAACCACTAACGGTGAAACCGACGCTCTCAGTGTTGAGCAGGCTTTTAGTTGCGTATGCTTAGTACACCGCGCTGTGTTCGTGCTGCGGCATCCCGCTTAAGCCCGCCCCCCTCAATAAGGTCAATTGCAGGCAGGTCAGAGTAACAACAATTGGGTATATGACAGCGTTAACCTGTTATACCTCAGAGTACTTTTTAATTCTTATCTCATGGGATAGCGATATGGACAGAAAAAATGTTTTTCTTCAATATAAATCATGTGCGGCTCGTTCATTGAAAAAAATCAATACTAAGCGAAAGAGTGATTCTGTTTATTTAATGATGACTCATGTTTATAAAGAAAAAATAAATTGCTTGAGGAATAGGTATGACCTCTATTTCTATTTCAGTGGCAGGGATAAACAGCATTCTGAATTCATATTTTATTCAATATGCTGCTTGCATGAAAAGAGAAAGAGCCTTGGTTGCCATGTGATGCGATTTTCATAACCTGAACCTGTTGCTAACGGCCTGTTGTTTCTTCTTTTTATAAGCCCTCGGCAACGCCGAGGGACACCCTTAGCCTAATGCGACCAGTAGCGCACCAACGGATATCATGGCCACACCCACGCCGCCTAATAGCGATATTTTCTCTCCCAGGAGAACGGCCGCCAAAATAACAGCAAACACAACGCTGAGTTTATCAATGGGGGCAACCTGAGCTACATTACCATTTTTTAATGCCAAAAAATAAAACAGCCAGGAAAGCGCTCCTGCAATCCCGCTTAACACAATAAATGCCAGTGCTTTTTTATTGGCAAGCACTTCACCGATCAGGGTGGTTTTCCCTTGCACCACCACAACGCCCACCAAAAACAGCGCCATCACCACGGCACGAACAGCGGTCGCCGTGTTGGCGTCAAGATTTTGCAATCCCACTTTACCGAACAGGGCCACCGCAGCGGCACACAGGGCGGAGAGCAATGCATAAAGTAACCAGCTACTCATGATGAGCCTCAGCATTAAAATCAGGATGGAGATCAATAGAATGAGCGTG
>NZ_JAGFPF010000063.1:0-25009 GCF_025962695.1 Candidatus Symbiopectobacterium sp. NZEC135
GTCGTACTGGCGGCGGGCAAAACCAAAAGCGGTGGCGAAAAAACGGGAAAGCGCATCGTGTTTGTCGTTGAGTAACGGGTAAAGGGCTCCCTGACGGTTACCGGATGCGCCTAACGCCGGTGCCTCATCTTCACAATAGAGCGTCACGTGTGCGCCGCGTCGCAGCAGCGCCAGTGCTGTCAACACGCTGGCAATGCCACCACCAATAATAGCGATATCTTCTGTCGTGCTCGCGGCTGGGCGTGAATACCAAGGGGTTGCCGCCGGGGTCGGGATGGCGTTTGGTAATACGCCGCGCAGCATTTCGCGTTTTTGCCCGTAGCCTTTGATCTTTTCCACATCAAAGCAGGCCTGTTGTAGTCCTCGGCGCACAAATCCTGCGGCAGTGAATGTCGCAAAGGTACCCTGCGCCCGGCACAGACGTGCCATGGCGTGAAACAGGTTCTCTGTCCACATGTCCGGGTTTTTGGACGGGGCAAAGCCATCGAGAAACCAGGCATCAACCTGATGCGTCAGGGAATCGTCAAGCGTAGGCAGCAGGTCGTTGATATCGCCAAACCACAAGTCGAGGGTGATGGCGCCGTTAGCCAAAATCAGGCGATGACAGCCCGGCAGCGCAGACGGCCATGCCTGTCGCAGGGCTTCGGCATAAGGGGCGAGTGTCGGCCAGTGGGCATGTGCCTGTTCCAGATCGGCCACGCGCAACGGGAATTTTTCAAAGCTGATAAAGTGCAGGCGCCGCAGCGCAGCCTGCGGGTGCTGTGCGCGAAAATGGACGAACGCTTCCCACAGTGTCAAAAAGTTCAGGCCCGTGCCGAAGCCCGTTTCCGCAATAATGCACTCTGGGCGTGAATGCTCAACAAAGCGCGCCGGAAAGTGATTGCCTTGCAAGAAAACGTAGCGGGTCTCTTCCAATCCATCCTGATTTGAGAAGTAAACGTCATCAAACTGTTGCGAAACAGGTGTACCCTGTTCGTTCCAGGAGAGCGTACCGTGCTGAATAGCATGGTCTTTCACGATAATTGACTCATTTTTAAAGCGATAGCGCGATTTTACTCAGCCGGTGCCCAACGCGCAAATTTTGTAAAAGGTTGGGTGATCGGACTTGTTCAGCTTACATCTGTACGCTAAAGTGCGTGACGAAATCCCAAAATACATTTATGCGGAAAGAGGTATTGAATGAAACGTGCAGTGATTACTGGCCTGGGGATCGTCTCAAGCATTGGTAATAACCAGCAGGAAGTCCTGGCATCGTTGCGGGAAGGTCGCTCGGGTATTACGTTCTCTCAAGAGCTGAAAGATTCTGGTATGCGTAGTCACGTCTGGGGCAATGTAAAACTGGATACCACCGGCCTCATTGAACGTAAAGTCGTGCGTTTCATGAGCGATGCCTCTATCTATGCTTTTCTGTCAATGGAACAGGCGATTGAAGACGCCAAGCTGGCTCCCGAGGCCTATCAAAATAATCCGCGCGTTGGGCTGATTGCCGGTTCTGGTGGCTCAGCGCGTTCTCAGGTGTTTGGTGCGGATGCGATGCGCAGCGCGCGTGGTCTGAAAGCGGTGGGCCCGTATGTGGTCACCAAGGCGATGGGGTCGGCAGTGTCTGCCTGCCTTGCTACGCCGTTCAAGATTCAAGGTGTTAACTACTCAATCAGTTCCGCGTGTGCCACCTCAGCGCACTGTATCGGTAATGCGGTAGAACAGATCCAACTGGGCAAGCAAGACATCGTATTTGCTGGCGGTGCTGAAGAACTGTGCTGGGAACTCGCCTGTGAGTTTGATGCCATGGGGGCGCTCTCCACCAAATACAACGAAACGCCAGAAAAGGCGTCCCGTACTTATGATGCCGATCGCGACGGTTTTGTTATCGCTGGCGGTGGCGGTATGGTCGTGGTGGAAGAACTGGAACATGCACTGGCACGCGGCGCACATATTTATGCCGAAGTGGTTGGCTACGGTGCCACTTCTGACGGTGCCGACATGGTTGCCCCGTCGGGGGAAGGCGCAGCGCGCTGCATGAAACTTGCCATGCAAGATGTGGATACCCCCATCGACTACATCAACACCCACGGTACCTCTACGCCGGTGGGTGATGTCAAAGAACTGTGGGCGATTCGTCAGGTGTTTGGCGACGCGGTGCCGCCTATTTCGGCAACCAAGGCGATGACTGGGCACTCTCTCGGCGCGGCGGGCGTACAGGAAGCGATCTACTCTCTGCTGATGCTGGAACACGGTTTTATCGCGCCGAGCATTAACGTTGATACGCTGGATGAGTTGGCGCAGGACATGAACATCGTCACGCAACCGACCGAGCGTAAGCTGACTACGGTCATGTCCAACGGGTTTGGTTTCGGCGGCACCAATGCGACGTTGGTGATGCGCAAGTTAGCGTAATCGCTATACCCTAAATCGTCTATTTTGCTGAACCGGGGCCCTGTGCCCCGGTTTTTTTGTCTGTCAAAACAGTACCCACAGCAAAAATATCACCACGCAAACGCTGACAATGGGCCAGAACAGCGGTTTGTTGAATACTGCCTGGAGGGCAGGCGGCAAGGCGGCAACCAGCGGATTGGCAATCGGCTGTGGATGCGGGAACAGGCTCTGTATTGTCAATTCCCCGGCGGAAGCGCGCTGCATGCGGTGAGCGAACAAAAAGGTCACCAGTTCGTTGAGTTGTGGCTGGGTGAGCGGTGTTTGCACCCCGGCATTGAAACGGTTTTGGCTGTAGTCCAGCAGCAACTGCCGCTCATTGGCTTCCAGTGCGGGTTGAAACAGCGTGTGCAAGGTGGACTGGGTGGCGGTCATGGGGGGCTGTGCCGCATTGCCCGCCGCAGTGGTTGTGGCCGGCGTTGTTGCCAGTGTGGTGGCGGCCGTCGTAGGTGCATCGCCGCGTCCATTGCCAGTAGTCAGCAGATGGTGCAGGTCAGTTTGCGTTTGCAAATACTGCATCAGGAGCGGCAAATGACGGGCGGGGATCGGTGTGCCCGGCGGCTGGTGTTGCATTGCCGTCAATGACGTCCAGATTTTTTCCGTCGGCTCGCCCAGCAGCGCGGATAACCGCACCACCATCTGATTCAAACTGTTCTGTTCGACGCTGGATAGCGGGCGTTGCAGCAGGGCCGTAGTAGCAGCATTGGTCGCAACATTGGTGAGCGCATTTTGCACCAGCGTTGTGGCAAGCGCGGGGGCTTTGCCGGAAGCGGCACTGAGCGGTGCTGCATCGGGCGGTGTTTGCAACATGGTCAACACCCGTTGTAACTGGGGTTGCGTCAGTGCTTTGAGTTCGGTATGACCAAATTCCTGACGTAAAAACTGTGTGACGCGCTGGCTGTTATTTCCCTGCGGCAGCAGATCGGTCAGGCGTTGCAACAACGGATGACGGGCGCTGCTTTGCTGCGTTTGAGCCTGTACCAGTTGGTTCTGCAATGACTGCTCGGCAGCGGTAAAATGCTGTCCGAGTAGCGTCTGGTTGGGTGCCAGACCAATGTCCTGACGCAGTGTGGTCCAGATAGCATTGTTACTCAGCGACGTCAGCGCCTGTAGCTTGACCACCAGCGTGTCCAGCGTGGCGCGTTGGGTAAAGCTGAGTGGAGAATTCGCCGCCGCCGCGTTGGAAGAGGAAGACGCAATGGCCGACGTCGGCGACGAGGGGGGACGATCTCCCGGCGTCGGGGTTCCCGGACTGCTGACAGGCTGCATGATGGACTCCTCACTGCGTGAAAGGCACCCTGCATTCCCCGGGAGCCCTGAATAGGCAGAGGAAATCATAGCAAGGTGTCTGGTGCGAGAATAGTCAGATCATAGGGGAAAATGCTTTCTTATTTGCGGTTTGCTTCCACGTCATGGGGTTAGGAGTGCGTATCCTATCCTGCATACCGAAGTGGTCAGCGTGGAGACGAAATGCCTGCCTCATCGTCATGAGTGGGGGCAATTGCTGTATGTGGCTTCTTGCGTTGTGGTGCTGCGTCTCGCTCAGGAGCGTTTTTGGGTTCCGACCCATTTTGCTATCTGGTTGCTGCAGGGGGGTGAGGATGCTTGAACGAGGGGGATAGCGTTGGGATTCTTCACCATTCGGTGGCAAAATAGTGCCCCTGTTTTTCTTGCAAGCGTTGCCTGACCGGGGTCGTACATGAAAATTGTGGTTGATGAGAATATGCCGTATGCGCGCGAGCTGTTCAGCCGCGTGGGGGACGTGGTGGCCGTGCCGGGAAGGCCGTTGCCCGTTGAGGCGCTGGCACAGGCCGACGCCCTGATGGTGCGCTCTGTCACGCCGGTTAACGCCGCGCTGTTATCGGGTTCGGGCGTGACCTTCGTCGGCAGCGCCACGGCGGGCACCGATCATGTGGATGAAGCCTGGCTGCGTGAGCAGGGTGTCGGATTTTCCGCCGCGCCGGGCTGCAATGCCATCGCGGTGGTGGAATACGTTTTTTCAGCGCTGCTGATGTTGGCGGAGCGAGATGGTTTTCAGTTGCGCGACAAAACCGTCGGTATTGTCGGTGTGGGCAACGTCGGGCGGCGCTTGCAGGCGCGTCTCAACGCCTGGGGCGTGAAGACGTTACTGTGCGATCCTCCTCGCGCGCGCAAGGGGGATGTTGGTCCCTTTTTGCCGCTGGATACGCTATTGCGTGACGCGGATATTGTCACGCTGCACACGCCCTTGACCAAGGGTGGGTCAGATAACACCCTGCATCTGATTGATGATGCGGTGCTTGCCGCCTTGCCTGCTGGCCGTATTTTGATCAACGCGTGCCGCGGGCCGGTGGTCGATAACGCTGCCCTGCTGCGGGCGTTGCAGCACGGCAAGGATCTGCGCGTGGTGCTGGACGTGTGGGAACCGGAACCGGGACTTTCGCTGGATTTGCTGGCGCACGCTGACGTGGGTACGGCGCATATTGCCGGTTATACGCTGGAAGGCAAGGCGCGCGGCACCACGCAAGTGTTTGAAGCGTTGTGCCAGTTCATCGGGCAACCCCAGCAAGTGCCCCTGTCATCGCTGTTGCCCGCCCCCGATATCACGGCTGTTCACGTAACGGCCCCTCTCGATCAAGCGTTGCTTAAGCGTCTGGTGCATCTGGTGTATGATGTACGCCGCGACGATGCGCTGTTGCGCCAATCTGCGGGTCAAGCTGGCGGATTTGACCGTCTGCGTAAACACTATCAGGAGCGCCGCGAATGGTCTTCGCTGCGTGTCACTTGTTCTGATGAGGCCAGTGTGGCCTGTCTGAATGCATTGGGTTTCACTGCCGTCTTGCCGTAATACGGTGAGAGGGTGTCATAAAATACGACGTTTTTAGCGTAGGGTATTCGGGTGGTGATATACCGCCCGAGCAAGGGGTATTGACGAATGGGAGAACACCACATGTCTGACGGCTGGAATATTGCGCTATTGGGCGCAACGGGTGCCGTGGGAACGGCGCTGCTGGAGTTGTTGGAAGAGCGCGCGTTTCCCGTAGGCACGCTCTATCCGCTCGCCAGCGAACGCAGCGTGGGGGAATCCGTGAGGATCAACGGCAAATCCTGGTACGTCGAGGATGCGGCCGAGTTTGATTGGTCTCAGGCGCAACTGGCCTTCTTTGTCGCGGGCAGCGAAGCGAGCGCGCGCTATGCGGAAGAGGCGGGTAACGCTGGTTGCCTGGTGATTGACAGCAGCGATCTGTTTGCGCTGGAGCCGGATGTCCCGTTGGTGGTGCCGGGTGTCAACACCCATGTGCTAGCGGATTACCGTAATCGTAATATCGTCGCGGTGGCAGACAGTCTGGTGAGCCAACTGCTGCTGGCTATTAAACCGCTGATCGATCAAGCTGGGCTGTCACGTCTTCACGTCACCAATTTGCTCTCTGTGTCTGCGCTGGGCAAAGCGGCGGTAGATGATTTGGCTGGGCAGAGTGCCCGTTTGCTGAACGGCATTCCCCCGGAGCCGGGTTTTTTTGCCAAACAGCTGGCGTTTAACATGTTGCCGTTTTTGACGGATGCACAAGGCAGCGTGGCGCAAGAGCGTCGACTGGTCGATCAAGTGCGCAAGGTGTTACAAGACGAAGGGCTGCCCATCTCCGTTAACTGCGTACAGGCTCCGGTGTTTTACGGTCATGCGCAGGTCGTACATCTTGAGGCATTACGACCGCTCTCTGCGGAGGAGGCTCGGGATGAACTCGCTCGCGCTGAAGAGGTTCAACTCAGCGATGAAGACGACTACCCGACACAAGTGGAAGATGCCTCAGACAACGTTCAACTCAAGATTGGTTGCCTGCGCAATGATTACGGCATTCCCGAACTGCTGCAATTCTGGTCGGTGGCGGATAACGTACGCTTTGGCGGCGCATTGATGGCGGTGGAAACGGCAGAACGGTTGGTGCAGGAGTATTTGGGGTAATGTCAGACAGTAATTTGCCGCAGCAGCCTGCTGGTATCAAGGTGGCGCTGGGCATTGAGTATGATGGCAGCCGCTATTATGGCTGGCAGCGTCAGGCTGAAGTGGAGAGCGTGCAAGGGCATCTGGAACGGGCGCTGAGTAAAGTGGCCGATGAGCCGATTACGGTGTTTTGCGCGGGCAGAACCGATGCGGGTGTGCATGCCACCGGGCAAGTGGTGCACTTTACCACCCAGGCTCAGCGCAAAGATGCCGCCTGGACCATGGGCGTCAATGCCCATTTGCCCTCGGATATCGCCGTGCGCTGGGTGAAGACCGTCGATGACGATTTTCATGCGCGTTTCAGCGCCACGGCGCGTCGCTATCGCTACATTATTTTTAATCATCGCCTGCGTCCGGCGGTTCTGGCGCGTGGCGTAACGCAGTTCCACTTCCCGCTGGATGCGGCGCGCATGGAACGCGCCGGGCAAAGCCTGCTGGGGGAGAATGACTTCACCTCGTTTCGCGCCGTGCAATGCCAGTCGCGCACGCCGTGGCGCAATGTAAATCATTTAAAGGTTACGCGTCATGGCGCTTACATCGTGGTAGATATTAAAGCCAATGCGTTTGTTCATCACATGGTGCGCAATATCGTCGGCAGCCTGATGGAAGTGGGATGCGGTAATCAGCCTGAATCCTGGATAGCCGAACTGCTGGCGGCCAAAGATCGCACGCTGGCGGCTGCCACGGCGCGTGCTGACGGTCTTTATCTGGTGGCGGTAGATTATCCGGCACGTTTCGAACTTCCCGTTGCACCAATGGGCCCGCTGTTTCTGGAAGATTGACCCGTGGCGGGCGGTTGTACTGCGCCACGCTAAACACTGGAGGATTGTCACGGCATTGTGCCGTGAAACATGCACATGATGGAACTTGTCGCGTTTATACGCTTTATCATCGATTTTATTCTGCATATTGACGTTCACCTCGCGGAACTGGTTGCGCAATACGGTGTCTGGATTTATGCCATTCTGTTTTTGATCCTGTTTTGCGAAACCGGTCTGGTGGTAACGCCGTTTCTACCGGGGGATTCCCTGTTGTTTGTCGCCGGCGCGTTGGCGGCGTTGCCCACCAACGATCTGAACGTGCACACCATGGTGGCACTGATGGTTGCGGCTGCCATCGTGGGGGATGCGGTCAATTACACCATCGGGCGTTTGTTCGGGGAGAAGCTGTTCAGTAACCCTGATTCGAAAATTTTTCGCCGCAGTTATCTGGATAAAACGCATCAGTTTTATGCCCGCCACGGCGGTAAAACGATTATTCTGGCGCGCTTCGTACCGATTGTGAGAACATTCGCGCCGTTTGTCGCCGGTATGGGACATATGCGCTACCGCCACTTTGCACTTTATAATGTGGCAGGGGCATTGCTGTGGGTATTACTGTTTACCTATGCAGGTTACCTGTTCGGCGACCTGCCGATTGTGCAAGAAAACTTGAAGTTATTGATTGTCGCTATTATTTTCATCTCTATCTTGCCGGGGATCATTGAAATCTGGCGGCATAGACGAGCGGCGGCCCGGGCGAAGAGCGCGTCGGGTTCACAAGAATAAACGCGGTAATCGCTCCGGTTTGACCAGTTTTCTATCCACAGTCCCGGAGTGTTATGGTTTAATGAGCGGCATTTATGGTCTGTCCCTGATGACGACCTGCATTATCGGTGCCTTGCAATACGGGTGTAAACACCGGTTCAGGCTGAGATAAACGGGCGTAGTGACGGGGCAGAGCGGACTGGCCACGGCCAGGTTCAAGCAGAAAGGTTATCAATGAGCTGGATTGAACGAATTCTTAACAAGAGCAACATTACACCGACCCGCAAGGCCAATATCCCTGAAGGGGTATGGACCAAATGTGACAGTTGTGGTCAGGTGCTTTACCGCGCTGAATTGGAGCGTAATCTTGGGGTGTGTCCAAAATGTGACCACCACATGCGACTTTCCGCCCGTGCGCGCTTGAATGCGTTTCTGGATAAGGACAGCGTAGTTGAGCTGGGTAGTGAGCTGGAGCCCAAGGATGCGCTGAAGTTCAAAGACTCGAAGAAATACAAAGATCGTCTGGTTGCTGCACAGAAGCAGTCTGACGAAAAAGACGCGTTGGTGGTGATGAAAGGCACGTTGTACGACATGCCGGTGGTCGCTGCTTCCTTTGAATTCGCCTTTATGGGCGGTTCCATGGCCTCGGTGGTCGGTGCGCGTTTTGTGCGTGCGGTTGAACAGGCGTTGGAAGATGGCTGTCCGCTGGTGTGTTTTTCCGCCAGCGGCGGTGCGCGTATGCAGGAAGCACTGATGTCGCTGATGCAAATGGCGAAAACCAGTGCAGCGTTGGCAAAAATGCGTGAACGCGGTCTGCCCTATATCTCGGTGTTGACCGATCCGACCATGGGCGGCGTTTCTGCCAGTCTGGCGATGCTCGGCGATTTGAATATTGCCGAACCTAAAGCACTGATTGGTTTTGCTGGCCCGCGCGTTATCGAACAGACGGTACGTGAAAAATTACCGCCGGGTTTCCAACGCAGTGAGTTCCTGCTGGAAAAAGGGGCGATTGACATGATCGTGCGCCGCCCGGAAATGCGCTTCAAGTTAGCCAGCATACTGTCTCGGATGACCAACCACCCTGAGCCGGTGGACACCGCAGAGGTTCGTGCGCCGGAAGTGACCACTGAACCGCAGGATGATGCGCAATAAGTGACACATGAACAGGGGGCGACAGGATTGTGCTTAGGCCGTTCTGTGCACCCTGTATCAATGAACCGTAAGCCAGTGAACGGGACTCATGGAAAATCTTCTCATTCCCCAAGCCACGTCGCCTTTGGCCGCGTGGCTTCATTATCTGGAGCACCTGCACGCCACTGCCATTGACATGGGGTTGACGCGTGTTAAACAGGTTGCTGACCGTCTTCACCTGCTGCACCCGGCCCCAACGGTGTTTACCGTCGCGGGCACCAATGGAAAAGGCACGACCTGTTGTACGCTGGAGGCCATTTTGATGGCGGCGGGGTTACGTGTTGGCGTTTACAGTTCCCCCCACCTGCTGCGTTATACCGAGCGTGTGCGCATTCAAGGTCAGGAATTGCCGGAAGCGGCGCACACTCAGGCGTTTGCCGATATCGAAGCCGGGCGTGGCGATATTTCGTTGACCTATTTCGAATTTGGCACCCTTGCGGCGCTACATCTGTTCAGGCGGGCAAATCTGGATGTGGTGATTCTGGAAGTCGGGTTGGGCGGGCGTCTGGATGCCACCAATATTGTAGATGCCAACGTGGCGGTGGTGACCAGTATTGCGCTCGATCATACTGACTGGTTAGGGCACGACCGCGAAAGTATTGGTCGTGAAAAGGCCGGTATCTTCCGCAGTAATACACCCGCCGTGGTAGGGGAGCCGGATATGCCCGCCTCTATTGCTGCCGTGGCTGAAGAGAAAGGGGCATTGTTGTTCAAGCGCGATCGCGATTGGCACTTTGCGCTGGAAGGGGACGGCTGGTATTGGCAATCGACCGACGGCGAGCGCATGACGCTGCCGCTGCCGAACGTGCCATTGCCCAACGCTGCCACGGCGCTAGCCGCGCTGCATCAGGGGCCGATTGACGTCTCTCTGGCAGCTATCGAACAGGGGCTACGCCGCGCTGCGTTGCCGGGTCGGTTCCAAACGGTGAGTGAACAACCGAAACTGATTCTGGATGTCGCGCATAATCCCCATGCTGCAGCCTATCTGGCCGGGCGATTGGCGCAGTTGCCAAAAACGGGCAAAGTGCGCGCGGTGATTGGTATGCTGGCCGATAAAGATATTCCCGGTACGCTGGCGCACCTCAAGCCCGTGGTGGATGAATGGTATTGTGCTCCGCTGGAAGGACCACGCGGTGCCAGCGCTGAATTGATAGCGGCACACCTGGACAGCAGTCGGTCGTTTGACGATGTCGCGACCGCCTGGCATCAGGCGATGCGTGACGCAGATACGCAGGATACCGTCGTAGTGTGCGGATCTTTTCATACGGTAGCGCATGTGATGGAAGCGCAGGAGGAGAGGGGGTCGAATGGCAAGTAAGTTTCAAAACCGCCTGGTCGGCACCATTATTCTGGTGGCGCTGGGCGTTATTGTGCTGCCGGCGCTGCTGGACGGCAAAAAGAAACATTACGAAGATGAGTTTGCCGCGATCCCGCTGGTGCCAAAGCCGGGTGACAGCACGGAGGCGGAATCGCTGCCTTCACTGAATCAGTCGTTGCCCAGTCAGCCGCCGGAAGGGGCACAGCAGGCGATGCAAGGACAACCGGTGCAGGGGAGGGGGATCACACCTGAGGATGATGGCACCATACAGACACCGCCGAGCAATTCGCTACCTTCCTCTTCGGCACCGATAGAAATTGCACCGCCCGCCGTGGCGGCGCGTCCGGTCACGCCTAAAGTGGAGGTGAAGCCGGAAACCAAACCCAAGGCGAAGCCTGAAACTAAACCGGAAGTGAAGCCTGAGCCGAAACCGGAAAGCAAGCCAGCAACGCCTGCGCCGCAACCCGCATCGCCGCCTGCCGCGCAACCGGACGTGAAGCCGGAGGCCGCGCCCGCAGGACAAGCCTATGTGGTGCAACTGGGTGCGCTGAAAAATGCGGATAAGGTGAATGAAATTGTTGCCAAGCTGCGCCTGTCGGGATACCGCGCTTACACGGTGCCGTCGGCACCCGTTGCGGGGGAAATAACCCGCATTTACGTCGGGCCGGATGCGTCAAAACAGAAATTGCAGTCCGCCCTCGGCGAACTGCAACAACTGAGTGGGCTGAGCGGGCAAGTCAGGAACTACAGCGCACGTTAAGGGTTGCAAGAGGGCTATGTCCGCCGAGGTTGTTGGCAAAACCCACTAAAACGGTCGTCCCTGCCTACCGCGTCATTCCCGTGTAGGCGGAGGATGACGAGGAAGAAAAGTGACGTTGCCAGTACGCTGTCAGCAAATTCACCTATCGGTGAAATCGTTGGGAAATAGGCTACGCAAACGTTTTCTTTTTCTGTTAGAATGCGCCGCGAACAGGATGATGAGCGGCGCTACGCTCTCTTGCATCGGCGGTAATTGCGGTTGTTGCGAGAGAGATTGTGTTGGCATCGTTCGTGAGTGAGAGAATTCATGGTTTGGGTTGATTACGTCATCATTGGCATTATTGGTTTCTCTGCGCTGGTCAGTTTGATCCGGGGCTTTGTTCGTGAGGCGCTTTCGCTGATCACCTGGGGCAGTGCATTCTTTGTCGCCAGCCATTATTACCCATACCTGTCGGTCTATTTCACGCGTTTTGAAGACGAACTGGTGCGCAACGGGGTTGCCATCGCCATTCTGTTTATTGCGACATTGATTGTGGGAGCGATCGTCAACTATGTGATTGGTTCACTGGTTGAACGAACCGGGCTTTCAGGCACCGACAGGGTACTGGGCATTTGCTTTGGTGCGCTGCGCGGCGTATTGATTGTCTCTGCGCTGCTGTTCTTTTTGGATACCTTTACCGGTTTTTCACAAAGCGACGACTGGAAACGGTCCCAGCTCATCCCGCAGTTTAGCTATATCATCAGGTGGTTTTTCGACTACCTGCAAAGCACGTCAAGTTTCTTGCCGCAGCACATAGAGCTGCGGTAGCGCTGATGAGGAAAAGACAACATGTGCGGTATTGTCGGTATCGCCGGTTTTACACCGGTAAACCAGTCGATTTATGACGCGTTAACGGTGTTACAGCACCGTGGACAAGATGCCGCAGGCATCGTCACCATCGATTCCATGAACTGCTTCCGCCTGCGTAAGGCGAACGGCCTGGTGAAGGACGTATTCGAGGCGCGTCACATGCAGCGCCTGCAAGGCACTATGGGCGTGGGGCATGTGCGTTATCCTACCGCGGGCAGCTCCAGCGCATCGGAAGCCCAGCCGTTTTATGTCAACTCCCCCTTTGGCATCACGCTGGCGCACAACGGTAACCTGACCAACGCCCATGAACTGCGCAAACAGCTGTTTGAGCAAGGGCGTCGCCACGTTAACACCACTTCTGATTCAGAGATCCTGCTGAATATCTTTGCCTGCGAGTTGGATCGTTTTCAGCACTACCCGCTGGATGCCGACAATGTGTTTGCTGCCGTTGCCGCCACCCACAAAATGATTCGCGGAGCCTATGCGTGCGTCGGGATGATCATCGGCCACGGTTTGTTCGCTTTCCGCGATCCAAACGGTATTCGTCCGTTGGTGATCGGTAAGCGCGAGCTGGCCGATGGTCGCATCGAGTATATGGTGGCCTCGGAAAGCGTGGCGCTTGATACCCTTGGCTTTGAGTTCTTGCGTGACGTAGCGCCGGGAGAGGCGGTTTACATCACCGAGAAAGGGCAGCTGTTTACCCGCCAGTGCGCTGAGAACCCGAAAAGCAATCCGTGCCTGTTCGAGTATGTCTATTTCGCTCGCCCAGACTCCTTTATCGACAAAATTTCGGTTTACAGTGCCCGCGTGCGCATGGGCCAAAAGCTGGGTGAGAAGATTGCCCGTGTGTGGGAGGATCTGGATATCGATGTGGTCATTCCGATTCCAGAAACCTCCTGCGATATCGCTTTGGAGATTGCGCGCATTATCGATAAACCGTACCGCCAGGGGTTTGTGAAAAACCGCTATGTTGGTCGTACCTTTATCATGCCGGGTCAGGAACAGCGTAAAAACTCGGTGCGCCGCAAACTAAACGCCAACCGCGCTGAGTTCCGCGATAAAAACGTGCTGTTGGTGGATGACTCCATCGTGCGCGGTACCACCTCGGAGCAAATTGTCGAGATGGCGCGTGAAGCGGGTGCGCGCCGCGTTTATCTGGCCTCTGCCGCGCCGGAAATTCGTTTCCCCAACGTGTACGGTATTGATATGCCGACTGCCAATGAGCTGATTGCTCACGGTCGCGAAGTGGAAGAAATTCGCAAGATTATCGGTGCCGATGCCCTGATTTTCCAGGATCTGGACGATCTGATCGCCGCTGCGCGGGAAGAAAACCCGGATATCGTGCAGTTTGAATGCTCGGTATTTAACGGTATCTACGTGACCAAAGATGTCGATCAGGGTTATCTCGACTATCTGGAAGGATTGCGTAATGACGATGCCAAAGCGCTGCGCAGCCAGAACGAAGTCGAAGATCTGGAGCTGCATAACGAAGGCTAATGTCATTCAAGGCGCCCATTGGCAAGGACAGTGAAAAGGGAGGTGCGTAAGCGCCTCCCTTTGTTGCTTATTGGGCGGGGATAGGGCAAAGTCAGCCCGTTATCCTTTTTGCACAGCAGCATTTAGAGGTTTGGCATGAAACGACTCATCATTGGACTCTCCGGGGCCAGCGGCGCGATTTATGGCGTGCGCCTGTTGCAGGTGTTACAACCGTTGGACGACGTGGAAACCCATTTGATCATGAGTCAGGCCGCCCGACAAACGCTGACGCTGGAGAGTGATTTCAGCGTGCGCGATGTGCAAGCTTTGGCGGACGTGGTGCATGACAATCGCGATATTGCCGCTTCATTGTCGTCCGGCTCTTTTCGCACTGCGGGAATGGTGATTCTTCCCTGTTCCATTAAAACCCTTTCGGGGATTGTGCATAGCTACAGCGATAACTTGTTGATCCGTGCCGCAGACGTGATATTAAAAGAGCGTCGCCCGTTGGTCCTGTGCGTGCGTGAAACCCCGCTGCACCTCGGGCACCTGCGCCTGATGACGGCTGCCGCGGAAATGGGCGCGGTGATTATGCCGCCGGTTCCCGCGTTTTATCACCGTCCGCAAACCTTGCAGGACGTGGTAGATCAAACGGTCAACCGTGTGCTCGATCAGTTTGATATTGCGTTGCCTGAAGCGCTGTTCACACGCTGGCAGGGCAGTTAACGGCGCTCAATCATAAAAACACACCAATCAGGTGCAACTCCCGTCATCTTTTCTCTCGCTTTCTTGCCTGTCCGTGCAAAGTTTGCACTACGCTTAAGCGATGATGCGTTGTTATGGTGCAAATGTTGATTGGTTTGCACCAAAATGTTGCCTGGAAAGCGCGCCGTCTCTTTCCTGATTAACCCACACATCATCACCCTCATCAGGGTGCCCCTATCACTACGCGCCTGCGGCAGATTTCGGATTTATCCGTATTTTGTTGCGGTTATGGCGCGGATTTTGCAGGGTTTCTGCTGATGAGACTGGCGGCGCTGGCATCCCTTTCGCGCAAGAGCGCGCAGGCGTCTGACCGCCCCTTTACGCTTAGTGATATTCATTCTTTTTGATCATCATTCCATCAAGATAAGGGTTGCGAAATGAAAAAATTATTCAGAATTCTGCCGTTGGCCTTAGTTATTGCTGCGGGAAGCGCGCTGGCCGATGTTCCCAAGAATCTCAAAATCGGCACCGACCCGACGTATGCACCCTTTGAGTCCAAGAATGCCAGCGGTGAGCTGGTAGGGTTTGATATTGATTTGGCGAAAGAGCTGTGCAAGCGCATCAAGACTGAATGTACTTTTGTAGAAAGTGATTTCGACGCACTGATCCCTTCACTGAAAGCGAAAAAAATTGATGCGATCATCTCCTCGCTCTCCATCACTGAGAAGCGTCAGCAGGAGATTGCTTTCACGGAAAAACTCTATGCTGCCAACGCGCGTCTGATTGAGAAGAAAGGGGCGAACATCCAACCGACGCTGGAATCGTTGCGCGGTAAACGTGTCGGCGTGTTGCAGGCCTCCACCCAGGAAGCCTATGCCAATGCCAACTGGCAGCCGAAAGGCATTGATGTAGTGGCTTATCAGAACCAGGATTTGATCTACGCCGACTTGACCGCTGGCCGCATTGATGCTGCGTTCCAGGATGAAGTGGCGGGCAGCGAAGGCTTCCTGAAATTGCCGGCGGGTAAAGATTACGTCTTCGCAGGTCCGGCAGTGAAGGATGATAAATTCTTTGGCGTCGGTACCGGTATGGGGCTGCGCAAAGAAGACAAAGCGCTGAAAGCGGCGCTGGATAAAGCGTTTGAAGAGATGCGCAAAGACGGCACCTACGACACTTTCGCGAAGAAATACTTCGATTTTGACGTATACGGCGGCTAATGACGTGTTGCTGGGATCTGCCTGCATTATGCAGGCAGAGTGTGCCTTTTTAGACGGAAACACGCGATGCTCTACGGCTATACCGATCTGATTCTTGACGGGGCGCGCATGACGCTGCAACTCGCGGTGTGCTCGCTGCTGTTGGCGTTGGTCATTGGGCTGATTGGCGCAGGGGCCAAGCTCTCTGCCAACCGCCTGCTGTCCGGTTTTTTCTCCGCGTACACCACCCTGATCCGTGGCGTGCCGGACCTGGTATTAATGTTATTGATTTTTTATGGGCTGCAAATTGCGCTCAACAGCGTGACGGAAACCATCGGTATCGCACAAATCGATATCGATCCGCTTTCGGCAGGGATCATCACGCTCGGGTTTATTTACGGTGCCTATTTCACTGAAACCTTTCGCGGTGCCTATCTGGCGGTGCCGCCGGGGCAGATTGAAGCGGCTGTAGCCTACGGTTTTACGCCACTGAAGGTCTTTCGCCGCATCATGTTTCCTTCCATGATGCGCTTTGCCTTGCCCGGTATTGGCAACAACTGGCAGGTGATCCTCAAGGCAACGGCGCTGGTGTCGCTGTTGGGGTTGAATGACATTGTCAAAGTGACCCAGTTGGCGGGCAAAGGGGCGCATGAACCGTTTTATTTCGCCCTTGTCGCCGGGGTGATGTATCTGATTTTTACCACAGTCTCCAACGGGGTACTGTGGTGGCTGGAACGCCATTACTCGCAGGGCGTGAAGAAGGTGAATTATGAGTGAGATCCTGCAACAGTACTGGCAGCCTTTGCTATGGAGTGATGGGTATCGTCTCACCGGTCTGGCGATGACGCTATGGCTGTTGATTTCGTCGGTGGTGATCGGTGGCCTGCTGGCGATTCCGCTGGCTATTGCCCGCGTTTCTCCACGGCGGCGTTTCAGTTTTCCAGTGTGGGTATTTACCTATGTGTTTCGCGGCACGCCGCTTTACGTGCAGTTGCTGGTGTTTTACTCCGGTGTTTACAGTCTGGAAATCGTGCGCGGCACCGATATGTTGAATGCGTTTTTCCGCAGTGGGCTGAACTGTGCGGTGCTGGCATTGGCGTTGAACACCTGCGCCTATACCACAGAGATTTTTGCCGGGGCGATCCGTTCGGTGCCTTATGGCGAAATTGAAGCCGCCAGAGCGTATGGTTTTTCCCGGTTTAAGCAGTATCGCTGCATTATTTTGCCCGGTGCGTTACGTATTGCGCTGCCTGCGTACAGTAACGAGGTAATTTTGATGCTCCACTCCACGGCGCTGGCCTTTACCGTGACGGTGCCGGACATCTTGAAAATAGCCCGAGATATTAATGCTTCCACTTATCAGCCGTTTTATGCCTTTGGCATTGCTGCGGTGATCTATCTGGCAATCTCTTTTGTGCTGATCGGCCTGTTCAAACACGCGGAACGGCGCTGGCTGCGGCATATTCATACCCGTTCATCTCATTAACATCAGGAAAAAACAGCATGTCAGACCATAAACTGATGGTGACGGAACTGCATAAGCGTTACGGGGAACACGAAGTGCTGAAGGGCGTTTCCCTTCAGGCGAAAGCGGGCGATGTGATTTCGATTATCGGCTCTTCAGGGTCGGGGAAAAGTACGCTGCTGCGCTGCATTAACTTTCTGGAAAAACCGTGCGAAGGGGCGATTTTCGTCAACGATGAAGAGATTCGCATGGTGCGTGACACCGACGGGCAACTGAAAGTCTTTGATAAGAAGCAGCTGCAACTGCTACGCACGCGGTTGACCATGGTCTTTCAGCATTTCAACCTGTGGAGCTTTATGACCGCACTGGAAAACGTCATGGAGGCGCCGGTGCAGGTACTGGGATTGAGCAAAGCGGAAGCCCGCGAGCGAGCGGTGCGTTATCTCGATAAAGTCGGGATCATCGGCGAGGCGCAGAATAAATATCCGGCCAATCTCTCCGGTGGGCAGCAGCAGCGTGTCTCCATCGCCCGTGCGCTGGCGATGGAACCGGAAGTGCTGCTGTTTGACGAACCTACTTCGGCACTGGACCCTGAATTGGTGGGGGAAGTGCTGCGTATCATGCAACAACTGGCGGAAGAGGGCAAAACCATGGTGGTTGTCACCCATGAAATGGAGTTTGCTCGCCACGTATCAAGCCATGTGATCTTTTTGCATCAGGGCGTGATCGAAGAAGAGGGCCCACCGGATCGCGTATTTGGCAACCCGACCAGCCCCCGTTTGCAACAGTTTCTCTCCGGTGCGTTGAAGTAGCGGGTGCCGTTATCAACAGGGCGTATTGTGCGATGTTCAGCGATACGCCCTGTGGCTATTTCTTCCCGGTGACGTCTTTGAGCGCCTCTTCCAGTTCGTAATAGCGAAAGCCGAACCCGGCGGCCTCCAGCCGATGCGGAATGGCGCGCTGTCCACCCAACACCAACGTGGCGGCTTCTCCCATCAGCAGTTTGAGCGCGAAGGCGGGCACGCGCATAAAACATGGGCGATCCAGCACGTGGGCTAACATGGCGCAGAACTGCTCGTTATGTACCGGATAAGGTGCGGTCATGTTGAAGGGGCCGCGCAGAATCGGGTTATCCAACAAGTAAAGAATGGCATTGACCATATCGTCGATATGAATCCACGGCATGTACTGTTTGCCAGACCCTAAAGGGCCTCCTAGCCCGATGCGGAAGGGAGGCAGCATTTTTGCTAACGCGCCGCCGTTAGCCGCCAGTACGATGCCCGTGCGCAGCAGGCAAACGCGCGTGCGATCGCTCTCCGCACTCAGCGCCAATTCCTCCCAACGGGCGCAGAGTTGATGGGTAAATTCAGGCGTGGGCGATTCATCTTCGGTGATGAGCGCCGCCCCTTGATTGCCGTAATACCCTACCGCAGAGCCGGAAATGAAGACCGAGGGCGGCGAGGCGCTGGCTTTAATCAACGTCGCCAACTGCTCGGTAATCTGCCAGCGGCTTTCGCTCAGTTTCAGCTTTTGTTGCGGCGTCCAGCGTTTATCCGCAATCGGTTCCCCTGCCAGATTGATAACGGCGTCGATGTCATCCAGCGAGGTACGATTTTGCAGCGTTGACCAATACTCGACGCGCTCGCCGAGTATCTGGCGGGCACGTGTGGTATCGCGAGTAAGTACGGTGACATGGTGCGATAAAGACAGTAATCGAGCAATCAGGTGACGGCCGATCAGGCCGGTTCCGCCCGTAATCAGTAGTTGCATCGTTGCCTCACTTATTCCCTATCGGTTCTGATGGCGCTTTAAGGATGTAACGCGGGACTTGTCCGTATTTTTATCATGAATGCTAATGATAATAGGTGATTTTGCGCGAGATACCGTGACGATCAGGTAAAAAAAACGCTGCATTTCAGTACGCCACGTTGCCCTTGGGATTGGCAAAACCTGCTGCATTATGGGGCGAATTGCTGCAAAACAGCGCAGGCTGTATGGCGGCGATCGTTGGCTCACCTGCGTAATGTCAAGTTTTGTAAGGTTTTTTTCGTCTTTGGTATGCGCTTTGCACGGTGACTTCCATCGATTCTTTCTATGGGATAAACAACATGCAAACCAACAGTGCACAACCAGGATTAAAGAGGATGCTCGGCAGCTTCCATTTATGGGGTATTGCTGTCGGGTTGGTGATTTCCGGTGAGTATTTTGGCTGGAGCTACGGCTGGGCGCAGGCAGGTACACTGGGCTTTTTGATCACCTCATTGGCGATTGCTGCCATGTATTGCGCCTTTATCTTTAGTTTCACGGAACTGACCACCTCCATTCCCCACGCCGGTGGGCCTTTTGCCTATGCCTACCGTGCGTTTGGCCCGACCGGGGGCTTTATTGCCGGATTTGCCACGCTGATTGAATTTGTGTTTGCGCCGCCAGCCATTTCCATGGCGATTGGTGCTTATCTCAATGTGCAGTTCCCGTCCCTGGACCCCAAATGGGTGGCGGTCAGCGCCTATCTGATTTTTATGGGGTTGAATATTCTGGGGGTTGGCATTGCAGCCACCTTTGAACTGTTAGTCACCTTACTGGCGATCTTCGAACTGCTGGTGTTTATGGGCGTGGTAGCACCCGGATTCGAATGGGCAAACTTTGCCCGCGGTGGTTGGGCGGGGATGGACAGCTTTAGTCCGGTGGCCTTATCGGGTATTTTTGCCGCCATTCCCTTTGCCATCTGGTTCTTTCTCGCCATTGAAGGGGCTGCGATGGCTGCTGAAGAAGCCAAAGATCCCAAGCGCACCATTCCTCGTGCCTTTATCGGCGGTATTCTGACCTTAAGCCTGCTGGCAATGGGTGTGATGCTGTTTGCCGGTGGCGTGGGTGACTGGACACAGCTTTCTAATATCAATGACCCATTGCCTCAGGCAATGAAAATGATTGTCGGCAGCAACAGCGGTTGGCTGCATATGTTGGTGTGGCTCGGGTTGTTTGGCCTGGTAGCCTCATTCCACGGCATCATCATGGGCTATTCGCGCCAGATCTTTGCCCTGGGGCGCGCGGGGTATCTTCCCGCTTCGCTGGCGCGCGTCCATCCGCGTTTCCGTACGCCGCACCGCGCCATTCTGGCGGGCGGTGTCGTCGGGATTGCTGCCATCTTCTCCGATTCATTCGTCACTATTGGCGGGCTGCCGCTGACGGCCAATATTGTCACCATGTCGGTTTTCGGCGCGATAGTCATGTACATTACCTCCATGGCCGCCTTGTTTAAACTGCGTCGCAGTGAACCTGCGCTCAGTCGTCCGTTCCGTGCGCCCTGGTATCCGTTTGCCCCGGCATTTGCGCTGGTGATGGCGGTGATTTGCCTGGTTGCCATGGTGTATTACAACACGCTATTGGCGCTGATTTTTGCTGCCATGATGCTGCTGGGATACGGCTGGTTTCGGGCAACCCGCAGCGCGCGCGAATCGGCGGTATTCGATCCCCAATTGACGGCATCCAAATAGCAGGCGAGGAGGGGTATGTATCACACGACACTGGGACACCAGCGTTACACCTTTGATTCTCTGCGTACGCTACTGGCCAAAGCGTCACCGGCGCGTTCCGGTGACTATTTGGCGGGCGTGGCGGCACTGAGTGCTGAAGAGCGCATGGCAGCGCGTATGACGCTTGCCGCCGTGCCGTTAAAGACCTTTTTGCAGGACCTCATCATTCCTTATGAACAGGATGAGGTCACGCGACTGATTGTTGATAGCCACGATAAGCAGGCGTTTGAACCCCTTTCACATTTGACCGTAGGAGATTTTCGCAACTGGTTATTGAGCGACACCACCAGCAGCGAACTGCTGGCGCGCGTTGCACCGGGTATCACACCGGAAATGGCGGCGGCGGTGAGTAAGTTGATGCGTAATCAGGATTTGATCCTGACGGCAAAAAAATGCCGTGTCGTCACGCGCTTTCGCAACACGATTGGCTTGCCGGGGCATCTCAGCGTGCGCTTGCAGCCGAACCACCCGACCGATGATGTGAAAGGCATTGCCGCCAGCATGCTTGATGGCTTGCTGTATGGCAGCGGTGATGCGGTGATTGGTATTAATCCGGCCAGTGACAGCTTGCCGCTGCTGGAACAGCTGAATTACATGCTGGATGATGTCATTCACCGCTTTGAGATCCCCACCCAGTCCTGCGTGCTGACGCATGTCACCAACACGCTGAAACTGATTGAGCGAGGGACGCCGGTGGATTTGGTGTTTCAGTCGATCGCCGGTACTGAAGCCACCAATACCAGCTTTGGCTTCAATCTGGCGACGCTGGAAGAGGCACATCAGGCGGCATTGAGTTTACAGCGTGGCACGTTGGGTAACGACGTGATGTATTTTGAAACCGGGCAGGGCAGTTGCCTTTCGGCCAATGCCCATCACGGTGTCGATCAGCAAACCTGCGAGGCGCGCGCCTACGCGGTGGCACGGCGTTTTTCTCCGCTGTTGGTCAACACGGTTGTGGGCTTTATCGGGCCTGAATACCTGTATGACGGTAAGCAAATTATCCGCGCCGGATTGGAAGATCACTTCTGCGGCAAACTGCTGGGTGTCCCGTTGGGCTGTGACGTGTGCTACACCAACCATGCTGAGGCGGATCAGGATGATATGGATACGTTGCTGACGCTGTTGGCGACTGCCGGATTGACCTACCTGATGGGCATTCCGGGTGCGGATGACATCATGCTCAATTATCAGAGTACCTCATTTCATGATGCGCTGTATGTGCGTGAACTGCTGGGATTGAAGCACGCGCCAGAGTTTGGTGAATGGCTGGCACGGATGAAGATTCTCGATACCCAGGGGCGGCTGTGCGATACCAGCCGTCAGCATCCGTTGCTGCAACATCAGCCTTATCTGGAGGGGCGTGTATGAAGGACATTGTTCACGCCAACCCGTGGGAAATGCTGCGTGAATACACTGCTGCGCGCATTGCTTTGGGGCGCACGGGGGCAAGCTTGCCGACCGAAGAACTGCTGAAATTTGGTCTGGCACACGCGCAGGCGCGGGATGCGGTACATCAGGCCTTTGACAGTGAACCCCTTGCTGAGGCGTTAGCGGCACAAGGGCTGAAAACGGTTATGGTGCACAGCGCTGCAACGTCGCGTGAGCAGTATCTTTGTCGGCCTGATTTGGGACGCCGCTTGTCGGAGGCCAGCCGTGAGGCGCTGATGGCGCTGCATCAACCACCAGCCGATTTGCTGATTGTGGTGGCCGATGGTCTCTCGTCCAAGGCGGTGCATCGTCAGGCCGTGCCGCTCATTACGCAGGCGCGGCCTTATCTGGAGCAACTCGGCTTGTCGCTGGCACCGGTGGTGCTGGCGCATCAGTCGCGCGTGGCGCTGGGTGATGACATTGGCGAGTGTCTGCGGGCCAAAGCGGTGGCGATCTTGATCGGCGAGCGCCCCGGTTTGTCATCACCGGATAGCCTGAGTATTTATTTAACCTGGGGACCTCACACGCGCCGGTTGGAATCGGAGCGTAACTGCATTTCCAATATTCGCCCGGAAGGGCTGGATTATCCGCAGGCGGCGTTTAAATGGGCCTGGCTGCTGGAGCAAGCGTTTCAACGCCGGCTGTCGGGGGTCGCGCTGAAAGATGAGAGCGATAACCCGGCGATGCACGGCAAGATTCACCCACCTGCCGTAGGGCATTTGACAACACCATGATGGTGACTTGCCTTCCACTGCGCGCTGCATCGTGCAGAAGGGGCGAGATTGTTCACTTTGCTTTTATCCGCGTGTCTCTGACACGGATTCTGCTACTCAGGATCGTACTGAACAGGGAGTGTTCAGTACGTTTTTTTATACGGTGCTTACCGTGGGATTAGCAACGGTCTTTATCCTATATCCCTGCGATCATCGATGTGTGTAATCGTGCGACACCCACCTGCCAAATGAAAAAAGGACAAGAGTTGAGTACGGTAATTTTGTTACACTTTGCCGTATTGCGACGTATTTTTTTCGGGGATCACGATGAAGTTGATGTTTGCCTCAGATATTCACGGCTCGCTAACGGCGACGGAGCGGGTACTGGATATTTTTACCCGCAGCGGCGCCGAGTGGCTGATTCTTTTGGGGGATTTTCTCAACCATGGCCCGCGTAATCCGCTGCCGGAGGCTTATCAGCCTGCCGATGTGGCGAGCCGATTGAATGCGTTTGCCCGTCACATTGTGGCGGTGCGCGGTAACTGTGACAGTGAAGTGGATCAGATGCTGCTCGACTTTCCCATCACGGCACCGTGGCAGCACGTACTGCTGCCGCAGCAGCGTCTTTTCCTGACGCATGGTCATCTCTATCATCCTCAGCATCTCCCACCGTTGCAGGCGGGCGATGTGCTGGTGTATGGGCATACCCATCTTCCTGTGGCTGAGCATCAGGGGGAAATCTACTGCTTTAACCCGGGCTCTGTCAGCTTGCCAAAAGGGGGCAATGTGCCGAGCTATGGCATGTTGTCACAAGGGGTGCTGCAAGTTTTACCGTTAATGGGTGGCGAGCCTATTGCACAGGTGACTATTAGTCACTAAGTTATCAACGATCTTGCACGACTAACGCTTAGTACGTTTAAAACAGACGCGCGTCGCAACGCGCCAATACTGAAGGGTTCAGAGGATGGTGGAGCAAAGTCAAGCGGCAGGGACCGAGTGGGTGGATATTGTTGACGAGAACAATGATGTTATCGCCCAGGCCAGCCGCCAGCAAATGCGCGCTCAACGTTTACGTCACCGCGCCACCTATATCGTTGTTCATGACGGCATGGGAAAAATACTGGTTCAACGCCGTACCGAGACCAAAGATTTCTACCCCGGTTGGCTGGATGCGACGGCGGGGGGGGTGGTGCAAACCGGTGAGCAAATGCTGGAATCCGCCCGTCGTGAGGCGGAGGAGGAGTTGGGCATTGCCGGTGTGCCTTTTGCCGATCACGGCCTGTTCTATTTTGATGGAGAGGGTTGTCGCGTATGGGGCGCATTGTTCAGTTGCGTTACCCATGGCCCGTTTGCCTTGCAGGAAGAGGAAGTGGCTGAAGTGTGCTGGATGACACCGCAGGAAGTCACAGCGCGCTGTGACGAGTTCACGCCGGATTCGCTCAAAGCTCTGTCGCTGTGGATGAGCCGTTACAACGAGCAGAGCTACGGCAAACCCATTACGCGTGACCCAGTGAAAACCGATGACGAGGTCGCCGCATCGGACGACGCGCAAGAGTAACCGGATCACGCTGTGCTGTGGGCTATCCGTCGTGGCCCGCAGCACAGACCATCATGCGGTAACGACAGCCTGCCGCGAGCCGGGACACACCAGTTGACGGCTCTTGATGTGGTACATCTCCAGATCCTCACGCAGGAAGAATGCCATCTCCCACGGATTTTTGTGAATGAACGCCTCGCGTACCTGTTCGAACAGCGGGTTGTGCGGCGGAATCAAATAGGCATCGCCCTCAATCAGGGTGTAGTTCCACTCAATAGCGCGTTCAAAGGTGTAGTGTGAGCGCTCATCCATTGCAAAGAAACAGTGCGGGTTGCGCTTGAGCTGCCGGGATTTGAACGTTTCAGGGAAGGTGATAAGAAACACATCATTGTCCACCGAAGAGAGAAACGCCAGAACCGTGGTGTGGGGCTGTTCTTGTGCCATGGTGACCAGCACGCCTACCTTGTTGGTGAAATCATGGTGTTCCGTCTCTGGCAGCGCATCCAGGGGCGTAAAGGGCACCGCGCGTTCTTCCCGCGTATCCTGAGGATAGTGATAGTCCGGTGCGCGGATATCCAGTACGCAGCTAAGCCCGTACATCACCTGGCACTCACGCGGCTCCAGCAGCACCCAATCTTCATCCACCTCCGCCACGCGCCCTTTGTAAGAGGCGCGATAAACGGAAATGTTGGCATCAAATTGATCCACCCCGGTGCGATTATCAAGATGCAGCGTGGCGAAATCACCGACGGCCAGCGCGTGGCCCTTGGGGAAGAAAACCCGCAGCGCATTGTTGGTGCGTGGATAGACGCCGCAAATGTGCATCACCACCTTTCCCTGCTGGTAGCAGGCTAAAACCCCCAGCGTCTGCTTGCCGAGATAGTGAACCAGATTCATGCTGTG
>NZ_JAGFPF010000639.1:0-1100 GCF_025962695.1 Candidatus Symbiopectobacterium sp. NZEC135
GGTTTTATCACCGGGTAACCAATAAGCAGCAGACGGAAAGTCGCGATGATGCACTGACGCAATACTATCAGCGGGGCGATATTCCCCGTTTTATGGAAAAGGCGGTGGAATACGGCAAGACCCTTTTTATTGTCGGTGAAACCGGTTCAGGTAAAACCACCTACATGAAAATGTTGCTGCACTATATTCCGCTGCACCTCAGGCTGATCACCCTCGAAGACAATCCGGAAATCAAGTTTTATCGCCACACCAATTATGTGCACCTGTTTTACCCGGCAGATGCCGGAGAGGAGGCGATCATTACTCCCGGCAGGTTGATTCGAGCCAATTACCGCATGAATCCAGACCGGATCCTGCTGGCAGAAATACGCGGCAAGGAAGCCTGGGACGCATTAAAAATAATCGGCTCAGGCCATCAGGGACTGATGACCTCACTGCATGCCGGCAGCCCCAGAGAATGTATTGAAGGGATCATCGATCGCTGCTACGAAAACCCCGACTGCCACAACATCCCGTTTGATGTACTGCTGCGCAAGGTGCTTAACAGTGTCGATATTATCGTCAGCGTGAATATCGACGGTGATATTCGCCGCATGGGCGATATCTATTTCAAACCGCTGCACCTGAAAGAAATGAAGGACACCATCAACAACACGCACCCATCTTAATAAGGAAAACACTATGCAGAAACACACCCTATCCACGATTATTTTTTGCACGTCCACATTATTTACTTCATCGGCTTTCGCCGCTGATGCCTGTGAAACGGTGTTATGCCTGTACGGAAAAATAACCGGAAGCGATACCGGCAGTGAATGCCACACCGCCGAGCGGGCCTTTTTCAATATTGTGAAAAAGAGCCGCTGGGGATCTCTGCCCGCTGCCACCGCTGAGGCGCGCCAGGCCTATTTAGCGGAATGCGCATCCGCAGACCCGGCCATTATCCGCCAGATAATCACGCGATTAGGCCGTCTGCGGGGTTAACCAGGAGAAATAACCATCATGACAAAACCCGGCTAACCAGCCAGACGTGGATTTACTCTGGATAAAAACAGCGTTAAAGAGACTCGCCAGTGTTATCAGGACACGCTCGTAGCGAT
>NZ_JAGFPF010000642.1:0-1099 GCF_025962695.1 Candidatus Symbiopectobacterium sp. NZEC135
AGCCTTATCGAGTTTATTGAAGATTCGCTGACAACACGTATCAATCTGATTCTGCAAGATGAGAAAGATACGTTCCAGCGCTTGCGGCTGATTTTGTTGCTCATGTTGGGTTTTGCTGAACGCAACCCCGGCCTGACGCGTATCCTGACCGGCCATGCGCTGATGTTCGAACAGGACCGCCTGCAAGAACGCATTAACCAGCTGTTTGAACGCATTGAATCGCAGCTTAAGCAGGTGTTGCGCGAGCACAAGCTACGAGAGGGTAAAGCCCTTACCCATGACGAGTCACTGCTTGCCAGTCAACTACTCGCTTTTTGCGAAGGTATGCTGTCACGCTATGTTCGTTCTGAGTTCCGTTTCCGACCGACACAGGAATTTGATACGCGCTGGCCGTTGTTGGCGGCACAAATATTCTAACCTGCGCTAGTCCTGCATCTGCTGGTATTTTTCGCCTGCTTTTTCTTTCAAAAAATTTAGAAAACAAAGAATAACGCACGTAATAAGCACGTGCGTTATTTTCATACTGTCACTTTATCCCCACAGGATCTCCGGTTTCAACGGCGTTGGCTGAAACCCTCAAGGTGTGGATATAACGACTACGCAGAAATACCGTACCGATCGCGATAGGCCTTCACCGCATCCAGATGCACGGCCATCTCCGGTTTTTCTGCCAAAAAGCTGATCAAGTCTTGCAACGTAATAATGGAAATGACCTGACACTGATAATCACGTTCCACTTCCTGAATGGCAGAAATGGCACCCGTACCACGTTCCTGGCGATCCAGTGCAATCAACACCCCGGCAAGCGTCGCACCATTAGCGGCAATAATGCCCATGGATTCACGTATGGCGGTACCTGCGGTAATCACGTCATCGACCAGCATGATACGGCCTTGCAGCGCGCTGCCGACCAGATTGCCCCCTTCCCCGTGATCTTTGGCTTCTTTGCGGTTGAAGCAGTAAGGCACATCGGTGTCGTGGTGTTCAGCCAACGCGACCGCGGTGGTCGTGGCGATCGGAATCCCTTTGTAAGCCGGCCCGAACAGCACATCAAAGGTAATACTGGCATCCACCAACGCTTCAGCATAAAAACGGCCCA
>NZ_JAGFPF010000641.1:0-1099 GCF_025962695.1 Candidatus Symbiopectobacterium sp. NZEC135
TAAAACGAGCCGAAATTTGATACCAAGTAAACAAGAAATACATACCAGCACATACTACAACAGAGTGATAATGGCAGAGCGAAAATATGTAGGATTTCTTATTTTTCGGAATAAGCAACTACCATACCCCGGTTGATAAGCACTATGTTCTCGCTGGACTGACGTTTCTTTTTTATGCGCAAGGTTATACCATCGACAGGATAAGCCTTCCCGTGGAGACCCGGCAATGACACTGCAAATTGGTATTTATGTTTTTGATAACGTTGAGGTATTGGATTTTGCTGGGCCTTATGAAGTCTTTACCTGCGCAACGCGTGTCGCAGGCGGACCCGAACCGCGTTTTAACGTGTTCACACTCGGTGAGAAGCGTGCGTCCGTGCGGGCTCGTGCAGGATTAAAGATCGATCCAGATTATGCTCTCGACGATCACCCGGCGCTGGATTGTCTGATCGTGCCTGGCGGGGTGGTTACCGCCGAAATGGAAAAATCATCGGTTATCGACTGGCTTGCTCGCCAAATCCCGCAAACAACCATTACTGCATCTGTTTGCACTGGCGTTTTTTTGCTCGCTAAAACCGGAAAATTCGACAGCAGTTCGGTCACCACCCATTGGGAAGACATTGCCGACTTGAAAGCACTGTTCCCGACGCTAGACGTGAAAAGCGATGTGCGCTGGGTTGATCAAGGGGCGTTGGTCTCATCGGCGGGGATTTCCGCTGGTATTGATATGAGCCTGCATCTGGTCGAGCGTTTTGCCGGGCGCGCGCTGGCAGAAAGCACCGCCAGACAGCTGGAGTTTGATTGGACAGAAAACCCTGAATGATGCGAAACAGGCTGGCTCGCCAGCCTGTTCCTGGGCTTTACTTCACTGCATCGCTCATGATTTTACCGAGAGTAACCACCAACTCCTCACCGCGTTGCATCGCTGGCGCGTAAGCTTTGTCGTTTACCATGGTGACCGGTTGGATCTCCAGCACGCGGCCCTTAAACAAGGTTGAACACACCTGGTGAACCACTTTTTCATTCATTACCGTTTGCAGGCAGCGAAATCTGGGCGCACCGGGCACCGTCAGATCTTTCATTTCCGGTTTGATACGCT
>NZ_JAGFPF010000643.1:0-1094 GCF_025962695.1 Candidatus Symbiopectobacterium sp. NZEC135
TAGGAAATACAACAAATTGGGTTTCAATTGATACAAACCATCATGCCACGCATGTGTTTGCTGAAATCAGAGAGTTTGAATATACTATTCAACATCAACGAGAGTTTCAGCATTAAGTTAAAAAAGAGCGCTTCAGCGCTCTTTTTTATCACCACGATCAGATCAACACAATGAAACACTAAGCTTCAATTTTTAACAGGTCAGTTCAAAACAAAGGAATATTTCATCATGTTAATCGCTACTCGACCTCAAAATATATAATTCACATAATGGCTAAAAAATTCAGTTTCAGAAACGATTCGCTGTGTTATATTTCCCCTTCAACACGCTTAATTTTTTTAAAGAAGTTACCAGATATCTTTTCCTCTATTGATTGATAACTATCCAGAAATTGTATATCTACATGATTTTTATATTTTGTAGTAAACTCTTCGGCTTTTCCATCTGTTTTCTTTCTATCTGCTGTAGCAAAGAAAAATTTATGATATCTCCTAGGCGATACACCTTCAAATTGAATAAAAGAGACTTTTTCCGGATTGCTGCTATTTGCATCATTGATCGCATCATCATGGAGGTCCAGTGCCAGGCTTTTCTCATAAGGCTCTATATATATAACTTCTTTAATTCCAGCTGCTACTATATGTCGAGCACAGTTATGACATGGGAAAGTAGTTGTGAACATTAATTTTTCATATGTGGAGGCATCGCCAGTTCTAGCTAGTGTAGTTATAGCATCCATTTCCGCATGAATCGCTCTAGAATATTCAATTAAAGAACCGATTGGCGTTTTATCAAAAATCTCGTCAGCTATTTTTTCATAAAGTCCATCTAATGGAAGTTGTTTTAGAGTTTCATCTTGTACAATTTTATTCTCTTCAAAAAATTTATTCATTTCCTTTTTTAATTCACGAGTAATTCCGGATTTTATTTTGTTTTTATGTAAATCATTATAACAACGGCCACCTTTGTGAATGCATCTAAAATCATTTTCTTCATCTTCATAAGTATAAAGCCCTCCACCAAACTTAGGAACGTCATTTCGACCAGTTGAAATAATGTTTCCATTTCTATCTAGAATAGCAGCACCAACTTGT
>NZ_JAGFPF010000645.1:0-1093 GCF_025962695.1 Candidatus Symbiopectobacterium sp. NZEC135
GCCAAGATCCACGGTGCCGGTTTCAAAGGCAACCGAACGCGATGAGGCGTCAGGAATAAAGCGGATCACAATCTGATCGACATACGGCTTTTCTTTATCCCAATAATTAGGATTACGCTTGAGGATCAGATGGCTACCGCGCTCCCACTGGCTAAACAGGTAGGGGCCGGTGCCGATCGGTGCGCTTCCGTTCGGGTTTTTAAGCGGATCGGTATTCTCGTAGATGTGCTTGGGCAACATCGGCGATTCTGCTGCGGTCAATGCACGTAACAGATAAGGTGCAGGTTGTGACAGCTCAATCACCGCCGTGTTGGCATCCGGCGTTTTCACCTCAGTGACGCTGGCGAAGGTGCTGGCACCGCGCGGGTGATACTTTTTAAGCAGTTCGATCGAGTAGGCCACGTCCGCTGAGGTGAAATCCTGCCCATCATGCCATTTCACCCCTTTGCGCAGGTGAAAAGTATAGGTTTTGCCATCGGGACTGACCTCCCAGGCGGTAGCCAACTGCGGCTGTGGATTGAGATCGAAATCGTATTTCAGCAGCCCCTCCGTCACCTTGCCGCTCACACTCAGGCTTGGCGTCGCAACGGTGGACAGCGCCACCAGCGTCGGCGGCTCGGCGTTCAAGACGATGTTCAGCGTGCCGCCGCGCTGTGGCTCCGGCGTTTGCGCGTATACGGTGGCACCGCTGGTGGCTAACAGAGCGTACAGCGCCAGCGTTGCCGCTAGCTTCACCGGACGCGGTTGATGCTTTTTCCCTAAACGAAAGTCAAACCAATTCATAAGCACCTCAATATCGTTATTTGTTTTAATCACCGTGGTGATAATCGCGGCTGGCAGCTTGTGCGCTGACCAGTCCGCTACGGACATCCTGCGCGATAGCCTGTGCTGAACGCTCACGCGCATCGCCCAAACCGCCGCCGCCCGGCGTTTCCACCACCAGATGTTCTCCCGGTGGGATCGCCTGTCGGCCTTTACCTTTCAGCAGTGCGCCGGAGGCCAGACTGACTCTGCCCGGCGCGCCGTCCGCACCGCCTTCTGCGCCACGGGCGGGATAAACGATGCGATCCCAGGCTGCGCCCAGTAACATCGG
>NZ_JAGFPF010000644.1:0-1093 GCF_025962695.1 Candidatus Symbiopectobacterium sp. NZEC135
CAGCGGTATTGTGGGATGGAGCGATCAACGCGGCGATGGTGAATGGGCTATTATCATCCGCAGTGCCATCATTCGGCAGCAGCAGGTGCGCTTTTTCGCCGGTGCCGGGATCGTAGAAGGCTCTGACGCTCAGAAAGAGTGGGAAGAGATCGCCGGGAAACTGGGTACCATGCTGCGTGCACTGGGATTACAATTGCCGGGCTGATGCGTTTTTGCTTCAGCCTACTGGCGGGCCAGGACAGGGAACAGAACAAGAGGGGTGTCATTTTTGTATCAGCATTATCCAACGCGGAAGGAGATTTTCACTGCTTCCACCTGCGGGGACTATCAGCTGTTTATTGCCTGGCCCGATGAGCCAGCGCCTGAACAGGGATGGCCGGTGATGTATCTGCTTGATGGTGACGTACACTTCCCGGTGGCGGAAACCCTGATGCGCACGCTGGCGCGTCCTCGTTGCTGTATGACGCCGGGTGTCGTGGTGGCGATCGGTTATCGGGAAGGGACGCTGCGTGAGCGGGATTATCGCCCGGCGGTGGCGCAGCGGGTGCCTGAGCCAAATCCGTACGGTGGCTATTACCCGATCGGGCTGGCAGGAGAATCAGAGGCCTTTCTGGCGTTTATTCAACATGAGCTCAAGCCCTATATCCGGCAACAATTCGCTGTCGATCCCAGCAGAGAAGCCTTGTTCGGGCACTCCTACGGTGGCCTGTTTACGCTCAATACCCTGTTTACCTGCCGCCATGCCTTTCAACACTACTATGCCTCCAGCCCTTCGGTATGGTGGAACCAGGGGTATATCAATGATGTGGCGACAGCGTTTTTGCAGGCCGATGTGACAGAGGCGCTCCCCGCTACGCCCGTGCTGTTTTTATCCGTGGGAGAGTGGGAGCAATCGCTGGAGCGATGGGAATTGGCGTTACCCGAGGCACAGCGCGACGCGTTGCGCCAGCATCGACGCCAGCGCCGGATGGTTGATGGCGTTCGCGAGCTGTCGTGGCGATTACAGGCAGCGGGTGGCGATAAGCTCGACGTTTCGCTTTTTATTCATGCCGGGCAGTCTCACCAATCCGTCCCGCTGCTGTCCTTACAGCAG
>NZ_JAGFPF010000646.1:0-1092 GCF_025962695.1 Candidatus Symbiopectobacterium sp. NZEC135
ATCGGGCCGATGCTGCAAGGCATGCGCAAACCGGTGAACGATCTGTCCCGTGGCGCACTGGTAGACGATATCGTTTACACCGTGGCCCTGACCGCCATTCAGGCTACCCAGCAGTAATCTCGGGTAACCCACGGCGAGTGGCAGACTGCCACTTCAGCACCCATCCCCTCGCAACGCAGGTTGCGGGGGGATTTTTTTTACATCAATCCCGCTCACGCGCGCAGTTCGTCATAGGACACCATCACGTGCTCTTGAAAGGCCGGGCGTTGTATCAACCTTGCATAGTAAGCGTGTAGATTCGGTAAAGGCTTACGATTGATCTCAATATCGTAGTAACGATACAGCACATGACCAAACTGAATATCCGCCAGTGAAAACGCCTCCCCGGCTAAAAAAGGGTGTTTGGCAAGCTGTTGCTCGGCGATGTCGAGCTTTTGCTCAAAAGCAGTAACGGCAGTATCGATCGCACGAAGGTCACGCTCAGCCTCTGGTGTACGCACCACACGCCAAAACACAGGCGCAGTAAATCCAAGCGCAATATTCAATTTTGCCCATTCAGCCCAGCGATCCACTTCCGTTCTTGCTAACAAGTCCTCGGGCCAGAAACCGCCCGTTGCGTAGCGGTTCGCTAAATATCGCAGGATAGCCCCCGTTTCCCACAGCGCTGGGTTATCCCCATCCTGAAGTACAGGAACGGTGCGATTAGGGTTGAGTGCGTAAAATGCCGCTGTATCTGTCCCCCCATAGCGGTGCCCTACATCATGTCTGACAACGTGCAGGTCGAGCTCCCCAACGCACCACATTAACGCCTGTACATTGGATGAGGTTTTCCTTCCCCAGATAACCAGCATAATCTTTCCTTTTGTTTGACCGATATATTCAGTGTAACCCGATGATTATTGGCCTGTCTGTTTTTCATGGCAACGTCTATTGACAGCGTACACGTAGACAAATAATCTCGAAACAAACACAAAAACAACGCATTAGCGCTTCGCTATTCACTTCGTAAGGAATACACAGCATGAATCTGGTTCACTATCTCGGCAAGCAGACGCTGGGGGTTTTAGCCTGCTACCAGCAGGGCAAGGTGGT
>NZ_JAGFPF010000647.1:0-1090 GCF_025962695.1 Candidatus Symbiopectobacterium sp. NZEC135
AGTTATAGTCAGAAGTTCGCTGTTGAAGTTCTGCCAACATTTCAGGATCTGTTGAAGCATTGGTGTTCTCCAACAATGAGAGCACGTCACGCTGTTCCGCAGACATATTTACCGATTCCCGCGCATAAGCGCGAAGAAGACGATCTTCCAATGACACATGGGCAGATTCTGGCATGGTAATATCATGCCAATTGCCAGACAGCTGTGTCACCATACTGGTGTTATGATTCATAGCCTATTCCTGGTAACAACATTAACGGAAGTTGGTGATAATCGCCGAACCCACATCTTTGTAGACCTTCACAACGTTAGATTGCGCATTACGGTACAGCGTATACTCTGATAAGCGCGATTGATAAATCGCCAACAGCTCTGGATTGGAGGGATCCTTTGCCAGTTCGCCTAGCGCCAGCTCCAATTCTGAGTTAAGTTCTGTCACACCTTTATCAAACGTTGATGATTTATTCGACAAATAACCATTCCATGTAAAATCTGTACTTCTTGTATTTACGTTACTCATATAAAAGCCTTCTTTAAGTTTTAGGGAAATACCAATGTCCAGCGCCAAGCTTGATATAGCTTTGTTCGCCAAATTTAAAAGATTTATCTTTGAACCAATCAGTCTCTAGCTCAACAGAAAAGTGAACATATCGTCCTCCCCACTGTTGATAGTATTGATTGACAAAGTTCTTGATACTTTCGAGCATGCCATCCTCAATGACGCCCAATATGACAAAGGTGATGGTATCGCCATTGTCTATTTCACGAAATGAGAGCGCCATTTTTTTCAATCCTTGATTGGCAATGCTCCTGATTGTTTTATCCTCCAGATCGTCTAGCCTTACTGAATCAATATAGGGAAATTTCTCTTTCAGAGCAGCAGTGAAATCACCGCGTGATTTTTCACTCAATTCATTCCTTTCTGCGCTAA
The DNA here is from genome assembly GCF_025962695.1 of Candidatus Symbiopectobacterium sp. NZEC135. Lineage (NCBI taxonomy): Bacteria > Pseudomonadati > Pseudomonadota > Gammaproteobacteria > Enterobacterales > Enterobacteriaceae > Symbiopectobacterium > Candidatus Symbiopectobacterium sp. NZEC135. Next base: position 932 of record NZ_JAGFPF010000647.1, read on the forward strand.
TTCTAAGAATCGGATGTTGAGGGTCACTCAGGCGTATCTGATGAAATTTCAATGCAGGCCAGTAAGTTTCCACCCAACGGGAAATTCGCTCTTCTTCACTGGCAATATTGATAACATTAACCTGTTGACGCAGCGGATTTCTGATCATGGTTTGAATAG
>NZ_JAGFPF010000649.1:0-1088 GCF_025962695.1 Candidatus Symbiopectobacterium sp. NZEC135
CTGGATTCCAGCGTGCTGTTGCATATGCTGTATCAATTGATGCAGCAGCGCTCGGATCTTGTTGTACGTGCTGCCTATGTGCACCATGGGCTAAGTGCTCAGGCGGATCGTTGGGCGCAGCACTGCATGCATACCTGCCAGCAATGGGACATTCCCTGCGCGGTGCTGCCGGTCACGGTCGATGCGCGTGAGCGTGGCGTTGAAGCGGCAGCGCGCGAGGTGCGCTACCAGGCACTGCGCCAGCATCTGCTGCCTGACGAGGTGCTGCTCACCGCACAGCATCTCGACGATCAGAGTGAAACGTTCCTGTTGGCGCCCAAGCGCGGCAGCGGCCCCGCCGGGCTTTCCGCGATGGGGGCTACGGGGAAGTTGGGGGCGAATTCCTTACTGCGCCCATTGCTGGGTGTAGCGCGGGCGCGACTTGACGATTATGCCCATCATTACCGGCTCGCGTGGGTGGAAGACGAGAGCAATGGCGACGCGCGTTACGATCGCAACTTTCTCCGTTTGCAGGTACTACCGCAACTAAAACAGCGCTGGCCGTCATTTCCAGAGGCCGTAGCACGCAGCGCGCGGCTGTGCGCCGAGCAGGAACAACTGTTGGATGAGCTTTTGGCGGCATCGCTTCAGTTGGCCTGTGATACAGAAGGCGCGCTGGCGATTGATGCTTTGATCCCTCTGAGTGAACCGCACCGTTTTGCGCTGTTGCGGCGTTGGCTGAGAGCGCATGAGGTGACGATGCCTTCACGCGAACAACTGCTGCACCTGTGGCAGGATGTGGCACTCAGCCGTCAGGATGCAGAACCGCTGTTACAGTTGGGTAGCGTGCAGATTCGACGCTTTCGTCAGCGTTTGTACTGCGTTGCCCCATGCGCCAACGTCGCCAGCCTGGTGTTACCCTGGTACCCCGAGCAGGGCGCACTAACGCTTCCGCACCGGTTAGGTTTTCTGTCCTTGGCCGAACAAGGGATGCGTATCCGACGCCCGCATCCCGACGAGCAAGTGAGCGTGCGTTTTGGCCTGAAAGGGACACTGCATATTGTTGGGCGCAGCGGCGGACGATCTGCGAAAAAACTGTGGCAGGAATA
>NZ_JAGFPF010000648.1:0-1088 GCF_025962695.1 Candidatus Symbiopectobacterium sp. NZEC135
AACCGTCAATTTCGACGATAAAGGGTGGAAACCGTTTGTAGAAGTGACCAACAAAGACGGGAAGATTGCCGCCGTAAAATTTGACTACAACAGCCAGAAAGATGGTCATCTGAAAACCAGCGATGTGGAATACAACAAGAAGATGAAGGCGGCAAGCGGCACCAATCCTAACGAGTATACGGTTAAACTCGCTCAAGGGTTGGTCGAGAAGCAAAATCCGGAAGGCGTGGATGGCGTGACCGGTGCCACGCACTCCAGCGAAGATTTTATCGTGTTGGCGAATGCGGCCGTTGCCAATGCAAAAGCAGGCAAAACCGACGTAGCAAAAGTCGAGTAACCCCTCACAACGCCTCATCGCCGGTATCGACATTATGCCACCGGCGATGAAGCGAGAACCCGCTTAATTCTGCTATTCTTTCACGCCATGCGCCAGCATTTCTGCCGCTTTACGACGTAGTGACAGGTAAAAACCCAACCAGATAATGCCGACCCACACCGGGATTAACAGCACAGAAATACGGATACCCGGCGTCATCAGCATGATGACCAGAATGGCTGCCAGGAAAAGCAAGCACAGGTAGTTACCATAAGGATAGAAAATCGCCTTGAAATGGGTCACCACGCCGTGCTGATCCATCGCGTGACGGAAACGCAGATGCGCCACACAAATCATGATCCAGTTAATCACCAGCGTTGATACCACCAGCGCCATCAGAAGCTCAAAGGCCTTGCCCGGCATCACATAGTTAATCAGCACACCCAAGGAGGTCGCCAGCGCGGAAAGCGCAATAGAACGGACCGGGACACCACGGCCGTTGACGCGTGACAACCAACGCGGCGCATTTCCCTGAGTCGCCAGGCCAAACAGCATGCGACTGTTGCAGTACACACCACTGTTGTATACCGACAATGCCGCAGTCAACACCACCAGATTCAACACATTGGCGATAGCGTTACTGTCTAGCGCATGGAAAATCATCACAAACGGGCTGCCGCCGCTGACCACGTTCTGCCACGGATAGAGTGACAGCAGGATACCAAGCGAGCCAATATAAAAGATCAGAATGCGGTAGACCACCTGATTGGTC
>NZ_JAGFPF010000064.1:0-24831 GCF_025962695.1 Candidatus Symbiopectobacterium sp. NZEC135
GAAGAGGTGTAGACTTTAACCTGATCATCACCGAATCTTTCCCGCGCTTGCGGTTCGGTCAACCCGACCGTGCCAATCGGCGGATGGCTGAACACCACGGTGGGAATATTGGTGTAATCCAGATGCTCTTCCGGCTTGTTGTTAAACAACCGTTCTGAGAGGCGGCGCCCCGCCGCAACCGCCACTGGCGTCAGTTCGACAGCGCCCGTGTTGTCGCCCACCGCATAAACGCGCGGCACGTTGGTGTTCTGATATTTATCCACCTTGATAAAACCGCGCTCGTCTTTGATGACGCCCGCCGCTTCAATATTGAGGTTATCGGTTGCCGGCTCACGGCCAATCGCCCAAATCAGGCAATCCACGGCATAGGATTCACCGTTGGTCAGATGCAGAGTCAGGCTGCCATCAACGTTTTTCTCCACTGACTGCGGCGAGGATTCAGTATGCAGCATCGGCCCTTCTGCCTTCATCACTTCCACCAGCGTAGTGAAGATCAGCGGATCGAAACTGCGTAACGGCGCGTGCTTGCGCACAAACAGATGGGTTTCGGAACCGAGCGCGTTCACAACGCCTGCGATCTCAACGGCGATATAGCCCGCACCGACAATTGCCGTACGCTTTGGCAAACCATCAAGCGCAAAAAAACCGTCGGAATCGATACCGTACTCCGCCCCAGGAATCGAAGGACGCGTCGGTCGCCCGCCCGTCGCGATCACAATATGGTTGGCAGTAATGGTTTCACCATTCACTTCAACGGTATGCGCATCAATAAAACGCGCGAAGCCGTGGATAACGTCCACCTTGTTTTTGCCCAGCACATTATTGTAGGACTGATGAATGCGATCGATATAGGCACTGCGGTTCTTCACCAGGGCATCCCAGTTAAAGGCATTAACAGTGGTATCAAAACCATAGTCAGGCCCATACAGATGGATCGCTTCGGCAATCTGCGCCGCGTGCCACATGACCTTTTTCGGTACGCAGCCGACATTAACGCAGGTACCGCCCAGATACTTTGCTTCAATCAACGCACATTTTTGCCCATACATTGCCGCACGGTTAATGGACGCGATACCGCCACTGCCGCCACCGATGGCGAGATAGTCATAATGCTTTGTCATGAGAAGATCCATGGTTAAGTGAAGAGAATAAAACGCAGTGTAACCCCTGAACTCGGTCTGCGGCAAAACCGTTAACGTCGGTTTTGCCGATGGGTGCAACAGGTAAAACCTGTCAGTTATTCCGGCACCACTTGCTCAATCAGCGTATGCCCAGTGCCATTTGGCGCAAGCACACCGTGCAACCACGGCAGCAGCGTTTGCATTTGCGCATGCAGTTTCCACGGCGGGTTGATCACAATCATGCCTGAAGCCGTCATGCCATAGCGATCGCTGTCCGGCAGCATTGCCAATTCAATTTGCAGAATATTGCGGATACCGGTGGCTTCCAGATCTTTGAGCATACGCTTGATTTGCTGGCGTAATACCACCGGATACCACAGCGCGTACACGCCGGTGGCAAAACGTTTGTAACCTTCCTGAATCCCTTTAACCACTGCCTGATAGTCAGTTTTCAACTCGTAAGGCGGGTCTATCAGGATAAATCCACGACGAGAGGCGGGCGGCAGTTGGGATTTCAACTGCTGATAGCCATCTTCACGCACCACTTTCGCCCGCGCGTCACGTTGAAACTCACTGCGCAACAGCGGGAAATCGCTCGGGTGCAATTCCGTCAGGTGAATACTGTCCTGCTCGCGCAGCAGTTGGCGGGCAATCAGCGGTGAACCGGGGTAGAAACGTAGCGCGCCATTACTGTTGTAGGCTTTCACCGCATTCAGGTAAGGGGCCAGCGCTTCGGGAATATCGTCCCGCTGCCACAGTTTGGCAATACCCTCCAGATATTCCCCGGTGCGCTCCGCATGTTCACCGCTAAGCTGATAACGCCCAGCACCTGCATGGGTATCCAGATACAGAAACGGTTTCTCTTTTTCTTTGAGCGCAGTAATGATCAGGCTCTGAACGGTGTGCTTCAGTACGTCGGCATGGTTGCCGGCATGGAAACTGTGGCGATAACTCAACATAACGGTTTTTGTTCCGGTGAAATAAGCAGGGTGCCCGAAGGCAAGATCATGTCCCGCACAGTATAAACGTTCTGCCGCAGAAAATATCACCGGAAAACCATAACGCAATCCTCTTGCAATCCCTCTTGCCGAAAGGGCCGAATGATCGCTATATTGTTAAATATATAGCGGTAGTGAGCGGAGAACATCATGGCAAACCCCTTTGGCGACGGCGTTATGGACGGGCTTAAGGCCCAAACGCCACAACCCTTGAGCGAAATTCAGCACCACGGTCTCGAATATCGACGCGGTTATATCTGTGGATATGCGTATAACCTGGCGGAGGCGGTGGGCGATCGGCAAAAAGCCGCGTTTGAAGCTGGTCTGCTCTCACGGCGCTATGGGCTGGAGCGTGACCGTATCGCTGAGTTTTTTAGTGAATACGGCAATCCACAAACTGTGGTCTATTTTTATGCCGGTTATGATACGCCGGGAGGCAATGAGGCAGCACGTATGGCACGTTAAACACCATACCGCTCTCTTCACACTGCCCGCCACACCGCAGTGAAACCTCTGCGCAGTACTCCATGCTAACGAGTGCAATGCGCGCGGTTTTCACATGCTTAGGGAATTTTCCTCCGTTCATTGATTTTTGCCCTTTCTGGCCTCATGTTAATCAATAATTGGCTTTTTTTGCCAGCGCTGCCGCCCGTGCGACTGCCCTTATCGCTGGCTGACACATAACGATAGGACCGTGATATGACGAATCCATTATTGACCCCGTTTACCCTGCCTCCCTTTTCCGCCATCACTGTTGATGACATCGTCCCCGCCGTTCAGTCTGCACTGGCAGACTGTCGCAGTGCGGTTGAGCGCGTGGTCGCGCAGGGCGCACCGTTCACCTGGGAAAATCTGTGTCAACCGCTGGCAGAAAGCGACGATCGTCTGGGCCGTCTGTTCTCCCCGATCGGCCATCTCAATGCCGTGAAAAATAGCCCTGAGCTGCGTACTGCCTATGAGCAATGCTTGCCGCTGCTCTCTGAATACAGCACCTGGGTTGGACAACACACCGGGCTGTATCAGGCGTATCGCGACCTGAAAGAAGGCTCCCACTACGCCACATTGAGCGTCGCGGAGAAAAAAGCAGTGGATAATGCGCTGCGCGACTTCGAACTGTCCGGTATCGGTTTGCCGCCGGAAAAACAGAAACGCTATGGCGAAATTGCCGCGCGCCTGTCTGAACTCGGCGCGCAGTACAGCAACAACGTGCTCGACGCCACCATGGGTTGGAATAAACACATCACTGACGTTGCGCAGCTTGAAGGGATGCCGGAAAGCGCACTGGCCGCCGCCGCCGCACAAGCCGAGGCGAAAGGGCTGGAAGGTTGGCTGCTGACGCTGGATATTCCCAGCTATCTGCCGGTTATGACCTACTGTGCCAATCAGGCGCTGCGTGAAGAAATGTACCGCGCCTATGCAACCCGCGCCTCCGATCAGGGGCCGAATGCAGGTAAATGGGATAACAGCGAAGTGATGGCCGAGGAGCTGGCTCTGCGCCATGAACTGGCACAGCTGTTGGGCTTTGAAAGCTTCGCGGATAAATCCCTTGCGACCAAAATGGCAGAAAACCCGCAGCAGGTACTGGATTTTCTCAACGATCTGGCAACGCGCGCTCGCCCACAAGGGGAAGCGGAACTGGCACAGCTGCGCGCCTTCGCCGAAGCGCATCATGGCGCTGGCGAACTGCAACCGTGGGACATCACGTACTACAGCGAATTGCAAAAGCAGCACCTCTACACCATCAGCGATGAGCAACTGCGCCCTTATTTCCCGGAACAACGCGTGGTTGAAGGGCTGTTTGAAGTGGTGAAGCGCATTTACGGCATTACCGCCAAAGAGCGCCACGACGTTGACGTATGGCACCCCGAAGTGCGTTTCTTCGACCTGTTCGATGAAAGCGGCGAGCTGCGTGGCAGTTTCTATCTCGATCTCTATGCACGGGAACACAAGCGTGGCGGTGCCTGGATGGATGACTGCGCAGGACGTCTGCGCAAGAGTAACGGTGAACTGCAAAAGCCGGTGGCCTATCTGGTGTGCAACTTCAACCGCCCCGTCAATGGCAAACCTGCGCTGTTCACCCACGATGAAGTCACCACCCTGTTCCATGAATTTGGTCACGGCCTGCACCATATGCTGACGCAGATCGATACCGCCGGGGTAGCTGGCATTAGCGGTGTACCGTGGGATGCCGTCGAACTGCCGAGCCAGTTTATGGAAAACTGGTGCTGGGAGCCGGAAGCGTTGGCGTTTATCTCCGGTCACTACGAAACCGGCGACCCCCTGCCACAAGCCATGCTGGACAAGATGCTGGCGGCCAAAAACTATCAGGCAGCGCTGTTTATCCTGCGCCAGCTTGAGTTTGGCCTGTTCGATTTCCGTCTGCACGCGGAATACGATCCGGCCAAAGGGGCACAAATTCTGCCGACACTGGCCGATGTCAAAGCCAAGGTCGCCGTCGTGCCCAGCCCAAGCTGGAATCGTTTCCCGCACGCCTTCAGCCACATCTTCGCAGGTGGCTATGCCGCAGGTTACTACAGCTACCTGTGGGCGGATGTTCTGGCGGCGGACGCCTACTCGCGCTTTGAAGAAGAAGGCATTTTCAACCGCACTACCGGCCAGTCTTTCCTGGATAACATCCTGTCGCGCGGCGGTTCCGAAGCGCCGATGGATCTGTTCAAGCGCTTCCGTGGCCGCGAACCTCAGCTTGATGCCATGCTGCACCACTATGGTATTAAAGGGTGAACATCAGCCTGCTGACTGAAGGGGGCGCCGACAGAGGCGCCCTTGATGCATTGGCGGCGCGCTGGGGATTGCAGGACGATCCCAGTGCGACGCTGGCACTGGTGCTCACGCCAGAACGTCTGGAGTTGCGCAAGCAGGATGAAGAGAAACTCGGCGCTATCTATGTCGATTTCGTCTCTGGCGCAATGGCCCACCGCCGTCGCTTTGGCGGCGGGCGCGGCGAAGCGGTTGCTAAAGCAGTCGGCATCAAAAAGGATTATCTGCCGGACGTTGTGGATGCTACCGCCGGGTTAGGCCGTGACGCCTTTGTACTGGCCTCGTTAGGCTGCCATGTACGCATGCTGGAACGTAACCCAGTGGTTGCCGCACTGCTCGACGATGGTTTACGACGTGGCTATGACGATGCCGAGATAGGCGCGTGGTTGCGCGAAAGATTGACGCTGATTCACGCCTCAAGCCACACCGCCCTGAGCGATATTACACCGCCACCGGATGTGGTCTACCTCGATCCCATGTTTCCTCATCGGCAAAAAAGTGCGCTGGTGAAGAAAGAGATGCGAGTGTTTCAATCGTTGGTGGGCGCGGATGACGATGCGGATGCCCTGCTGGCTCCCGCGCGAGCGTTGGCAAAAAAGCGCGTGGTGGTAAAACGCCCCGACTACGCCCCGCCGCTGGCGGGCATTGCCGCCCAATCAATGCTGACCACCAAAAGCCACCGCTTTGATTTTTATTTGCCGCTGTAATTCATCGTCTTTATTTTTGTCTTTTTACCTTTAAACGCTCATATATGAGCGTTTAAATAGTATTAGCAATTATCTATGAGCGCTTATCCCTTTATGCATTGATTAAAAAATAACGACTGCTACACTTAGGGAAAGAAAGGCGAAAATTTTTTAAGCGCTCACATATGCGCGCTTAACTTTATTAAGGGGAAAAATGTGAGCGTTAAACCTAATAATCGGTCACTTTCCGCCCCTGTCGTTCGGGCACTCAAAAAGCTGGGCACTGATATCGCTTTGGCACGGCGGCGACGGCATATTACACAGGTATCCATGGCAGAACGCCTTGGCATCTCCGTCGCTACATTACGTCGTTTGGAAAAGGGCGATCCGCGTATCTCGATGGGAACGCTGGCTCAGTCGCTGCTGATACTGGGCGAATTAGAGAAAATAAACGGATTACTGGACACCGCCACGGATGATATTGGTCTGATGATGATGAACGATGCACTTCCTCAACGTGTACGCACCAAACGCCTCACGTCAGGTTCGGGAGGGTTATAGTCATGTCGGCAAAACAGCAGGCCGTCCGGGTCGCCATCGGCCAATCAGCACTGCCGGTGGGAGAATTGGTATATAGCAAGGAAGGGCGCAGAGAATTTTCCGCATTTTCTTATGATGATACATGGCTGGCGGCGGCCAACCGTTTTGAAATATCTCCCGACCTCGCGCTGATTGCAGGCTATCAATACCGTAAAGCGCCCAGCAAGGAAGACTCTCTGTTCCATTTTGCTTTTGCCGACACGGAACCTGACGGATGGGGCTGCCGCGTGATTGCACGCGATCACGCTAAACGCCGCAAGAGCGCACAGGGGAGCCAGGGCGCAAGTACTGCTCTGACAGAAATGGATTTTCTATTAGGTGTGGATGATGCGAGCCGTATCGGTGCACTGCGACTAATGGATGCTGACGGTAATTTTTTACGTTCCGCAGTAGACGGTGGTCGAGGTACACCACCGCTACTTGAATTACAGCAACTGATTGGTGCTACACGCGCTGTCGAAATGAACCAAGAAACGGCCGCCGATCTGAAATACCTACGAGGAAGAGGGACTTCACTGGGTGGCATGCGCCCAAAATGTTCCGTCATGGATGATGACGGGCATCTGGCTATCGGTAAATTTCCCAGCGTACAGGACGATCGCAGCGTCACGCGGGGTGAAGTGTTGGCGCTACAACTCGCAGCAACGGCAGGTATTCAGGTGGCCGAATCACGCATCGTTATGTCTGAGGATATTCCAGTGGCGTTAATACGTCGCTTTGATCGCATACCAAACGGTGGTCGAATTCCTTACCTTTCCGCAGGTTCCATGCTGCAAGCCACACGCACGGAAGAGTATGCCTACAGCCAAATTGCCGACGTTATTCTCACGTACAGCATCTCACCGTTACAAGATTTGGCAGAATTATGGCGGCGCATTGTCTTTAATCTGCTGATCACCAATGTGGACGACCATGTACAAAATCACGGTTTTCTGCACGTTGAACACGGGCAATGGCGACTTGCTCCTGCCTTTGACCTCAACCCGTTCCCAGATAAGGATCAAGAATTAAAACTTTGGCTCGATGAAGACTACGGCCCCGTCGATTCGATCGACGCCGTTCTGGCAAAAGCCACTGACTTCCGTTTATCACCGCAGCAGGCTAACGCGATCCTTACGCAAGTCTACCATACGGTGAATAACTGGAGAGCATCAGCAATCCTCAACACCGTAGGCATGACCAAAACGGATATCGACGCCTTTATCCCCGCATTCGAGAATCCACAAATGCAGCGCGCCGCGCAGTTGATAGGATAACGCACGGCCAGTCAACACCTGAAAACCGCTCAGCAACGTTACGCCGACAACGCCTCAACCCGCTCAATGGCACTACGCAGGCTTTCCGCACTCAGCGGCACAGACAGTGCGTGGATCGATTCGAACGGGGCCAGCGTGCGCGCAATGACTTTCTCCACATCGGCGTGATGATGGATATCAACGCCCAGCGCCTTCAGGCTGGTGGGCAGATTGAAACGCGCAAACGCCGCAATCAGTTGCTCGGTCACGTCGCGCTGTCCGAGCAGTTCGCTCTGCACCAGAATACCATAAGCCACTTTGGTGCCGTGCAGGAAACGCTCGGTTTGCGGTAAGGTGGTCAGCCCGTTATGCACCGCATGCGCGGCAGCCACGCGGGTGTAGCGTTCGCCCAATCCGCCGACCATACCACCGCCAGCGATAATCGCATCGACAACATCAAAGAAAACCTGCGTCAGTTCGCCACGCCGTTGATCGGCCAGCGCCTGTTCGCTGCTGTTAAGCAGCACATTACGAATAGAGAGCGCCGCTTCAATGCCCAAACGCACCGTCAGCGGCAGATTTTCCGGTTGCGGGCTCAACACCACCGCCTCATACCATTTCGCCAGCGTATCACCGATCCCTGCCAGCAAATATTCCTGCGGTGCGCGCAGAATGATAGTGGGCTCCACCAGCACCAGATGGTTGGCATCGTTGAAAATTTCAAAACGCAGCGCCTGACCTTCGTCGTTATACCACACGGAAAGCGGCGTCCAGGCGGCACAGGTCGCGGCAATGGTGGGAATCGCCACCAGCGGTACACCGAGGCGACGCGCCACCACTTTAGCCGTATCCAACAGCGCACCGCCACCGACACCAATCACCACCTGACGATCGTCACCCGCTTGTGCACAGAGCTGCCCCACCGCGCTTTCGCTGCAATGGCCACCAAAAGCAATGTGCTTTGCACCCGCTACGTTGAATGCCGCGGGCAAAAATGGGGTAGCTGCCGCAATCGCCCGTTCACCAAAAATCCAGACCGCGCTTTCCAACTGTGCCGGGGTATAAAGGTTTTCCAGCTCCTGCAATGCGCCGGGGTAGGAGTAATAGTTGGCGGGGCCGGTTACCACGCGAATTGCCGTGCTGGTCATGGTGCTACGTCCTGTTGTGTGTTGACTGTCATCGGTGAATAATCACTACCTTATCACAAGCAGACTTCTGGATGGCTATAAACATCGAAAGCATCATGATGCATTTTTTTCATGTTGCTTGGTAAGCGCCTGTTTTATGAATTATCTTCATGTTACGTCTGGACATCTGGACGGCTAATAACATTTTGCTTTATCTTATGCGTTTTCGTTCATTGCCAGGCGTTATCACCCCGTGAAAGATCTGGCCGATCAGATGATTTTTTTCCTGGGATGACCGCCATGACGCACACACATCGGCCAACGCCACACAAACTGGAAATGCATGGAATTTCCATTGCTTTTTCCGGCTTCGCTGCGCTGACACAGGTCGATTTCACGCTGGAAGGCGGCTCTATCCACGCGCTGACCGGTGCCAATGGTGCAGGCAAATCTACGCTGATGGCGGTGCTGTCCGGTGCGCATGAGCACTATCAGGGAACCGTTGTCATCGACGAAAAACCCGTTGAGATTCGCTCACCGCGTCAGGCCAAGCAACTTGGCATCCATTTGGTACAACAGGAAGTCGACGTCGCGTTAGTGCCGGGTCTGAGCGTGGCGGAAAACATTATGCTCGATCAGTTGGCAGAGCCGGGGCATCGCTATCGCTGGCGACAGATCCGCCACAGTGCGCGCAACGCGCTGGCGCTACTGGGCGTCAGTCTGGACGTGCGTCGCCGCATCGAGCAATGCTCACTGGCAGAAAAACAGCAGATTCTCTTGGCGCGCGCGCTCTCCCACCATTGCCGTTTCCTGATCCTTGACGAACCCACAGCACCGCTCGATCAGCATGAAAGCGATCGCCTGTTCAACGTGGTGCGCCGCTTGCAGCACAGCGGTATCGGCGTGGTGTTTATCTCGCACCGTATTCATGAACTAAAAGCGATTTGCGATCGCATGACGGTATTGCGCGATGGTCGCCTGATTGAAAGCAGTCCAATGGACGGGCTAAGCGGCGAAGCGATCGTCGAAAAGATGCTCGGCCATGCGTTGAATGATATCTATCCACCGCGCCGCCCGGCGGTAACCGGCAAGGCACTGTTGGCGATTGAGGGTCTGCATGACAACACGTTACTGCACGATATCTCGTTACAACTGCGCAGAGGCGAAATCCTTGGCATTGCCGGACTGGCAGGCGCAGGAAAAACAGAATTGTGCAAAGCGCTGTTTGGAGCCAATGCCAGCCGCGTGCGATCCGGTGAACTGCGCGGTAAACCCTGGCAGCCGACCACGCCGGCGGATGCCGTCGCCGCAGGTATTGCTCTGGTGCCGGAAGAGCGCCGTAAAGAAGGCATTTTTATTGACGAATCGGTGGCGATGAACCTGAGCATCAGCGCCGATGACAGCTTTTCTCGCTGGAGCCTTTTTAATCACCGACGCGCATGGCGTTGGGCACAGGAGATCATTTCACGACTCGGCGTACGAACCACCGGGCCAGCACAGACGCTACGCCGCCTATCAGGCGGCAACCAGCAGAAGGTCGCCATTGGCAAATGGCTGCGCAACGATGCCGACGTGCTGATCTTTGATGAGCCAACCAAAGGCGTTGATGTGAAAGCCAAAACCGATCTCTTTCTTTTGATAGACCAGTTGGCTCGCGAAGGCAAAGGCGTGATTTACGCCTCCGGCGAATTCGCCGAGTTAGTCGGGCTGTGCGATCGCATTTGCGTGCTGTGGGATGGCCGCATTGTGGCGGAGCTGGATGGCCGTAAAGCCAGCGAAGAGACCCTTTTACTTTACTCCACCGGAGGAACCCCTGCGTGAGCAAAGCACTTTCCCTTAAGGCGACAGTTTCGGGCCGCCAACAGCTGTTTGATTTTCTCTACAAGTGGGGAATGCTGCTGACGGTTGTCGCGCTGATTGCGCTGTTTGGTATTGCATCCGACAACTTTCTCGATCCGTACAATATCATCAATATTCTACGCTCGATTGCCATCGTTACGGTGATCGCCATCGGCGTCTCTATCTCACTCACGGTAGGCGGGTTCGATCTGTCGGTGGGCTCCACCGCCTCGCTGGCGAACGCGCTAGTGATTTCACTGTTTGTCTGGCACGGATTCGGTACCACAGAAGCGATTCTGGTCACGCTGCTGCTGTGTACGCTGGTCGGCCTGTTTAATGCTTTTCTCATCGTAGTGCTGAAAATTCCCGACATGTTAGCAACACTTGCCAGCCTGTTCGTGATTCAAGGTGTCGCGATGACCTACAGCTACGGTGGCTCCATCACGCAAAATATGGTGCTACCCAGCGGGGAGATGGCTGAGGGCGTTATCCCTGACGCTTTCTCACTGCTCGGTCAGGTGCCGACCATCGTGATTATCATGCTGGCTGTCACCGTGGTGGCACAGTTGGGCCTGTCATTGACCAAACACGGTCGCCGCATGTATGCCATCGGCGGCAACGCCGAAGCCGCACGGCTTTCCGGCATCCGTACCACCCGTTACCGCGTGGCAGCCTATATTCTCGCCTCACTGTTGGCAGGATTGGGCGGTATTTTGCTGGCATCGCGCATCGGCTCATCCCAGGTCAACGCCGGTAGCGGTTACCTGATGGATGCCGTGGCAGCAGCCTGGATCGGTTTTTCACTCGCTGGCTCTGGCAAACCTAACGCATTGGGTACGCTGGTCGGCGCGGTGATCCTCGGCGTATTGCAGAACGGGCTGGTGATGCTCTCCGTTCCCTATTACGCCATGGACATAATCAAAGGGCTGGTGCTGGCCGCTGCCCTGGCAATCACTTACGTTCAACGCCGTTAATCCCGAAAGACAGGAAACTATAATGAAGAAATTGACGTTTTCACTGCTGGCGCTGAGCCTGCTGACCATCGCCCCCACCTTTGCCGCCACACCTGCCCCCGTGCCGGACGCTATCGCCAAACACGACGGCCCCATTCGCATCGCCGTTATCCGTAACCTTGGCTCCGACGATAACACCACCCAATTTATTGCGGGAGCCATCCAGCAAGGGAAGAAGCTGGGGTTCACCGTCAATACCTTCCTGAGCAACGGCGATGACGCCCGCTTTCAGGACTTCGTCAATCAGGCCATCAGCCAGAAGTATGACGGGATTATCCTGTCTCAGGGCCGCGATCCGTACTCGACTGCGCTGGTTCAGCGCATCGTTGACAGCGGCATTGCCGTGTCCACCTTCGATACCGCCGTTAATGGCACCATTAACGGCGTGACCGTGACTCAGCAGGATGACGCGTCGCTGACCGACCTCTCCTTTGGCCAACTGGTGAAAGATTTCAACGGTCAGGCCAACATCATCAAACTGTGGGTAGCCGGATTCCCGCCGATGGAGCGCCGTCAGGCGGCCTACCAAAACATTCTGAAAGACCATCCTGGCATTAAAGAGTTGGAGTCGATTGGTGCGGTCTCTTCCGACGTACAGGGTGACACCGCCAACAAAGTGGGTGCCGTGTTGGCGAAATACCCGAAAGGCAAGATCGACGCCATCTGGGGCACCTGGGATGCCTTCAGCCAGGGCGCTTACAAGGCGCTGAAAGAGAATGGCCGCACCGAAATCAAACTCTACAGCATCGATATCTCCAATCAGGACGTGCAACTGATGCGCGAAGCCAACAGCCCGTGGAAAGTCAGCGTGGCGGTTGACCCGAAACTGATCGGTGCCACCAACGTGCGCCTGATTGCCAACAAGATTGCCGGCGAACCTACCCCGGCAACCTATGATTTCAAAGCCGCTACCATTCCACAGGCGCTGCTGGTAAGCCAACCGGGACAGGTTAACGTCTCTTCACTCGGCAACATTATTCCCGGCTGGGGCCAGAGCGATGATTTCATTGCGCCATGGTTCGCTACGCTGGAAGCCAAACAGAAAAAATAAGGAACCGCAGCATGGCAAAGCAGGAACTGCCGCATCCCGATTACAGCCGCAATATGCGCTTAATTGGGCATAGCGATCAGGGGGGTCGGCCAGACGGCGTGCAAGTGATGATACATCGCGGCTACGCCTATATCGGGCACATGGTGTCGCAGGGGTTCTCCATCGTCGATGTGCGCGATGCGAAAAACCCCAGGGCAGCAGGTTACGTGCCCGCCCCGCCCGGCACCTGGAATGTACATTTGCAGGCACATGACGATCTGCTGCTGGTGATTAACGCACGTGACCTGTTTGCCGACACCCGCTTTGCCGATGAAAAGGTCTATTACACGCGCTCCGTTGCCGATACGGTGAGTGACGTACAAGACAGGGGCTGGAGCGCCGGACTGCGCGTGTTTGATATCTCAACGCCGGACCAGCCGCGTGAAATCAGCTTTCTGCCGCTGAACGGTATTGGTATTCACCGTATTTGGTACGTCGGCGGGCGTTGGGCCTACGTCTCCGCCCTGTTGGACGGTTTTAGTGATTATATCTTCCTGACCATCGATCTTGCCGATCCGCGCAAACCCGAAGTAGCCGGGCGCTGGTGGTTGCCGGGGATGCACAGTGCGGCAGGCGAAACGCCCACCTGGCCGGAAGGAAAACGCTATGCGCTGCACCACGCGATTATCAGCGGTGATACTGCTTATGCCAGTTGGCGTGACGGTGGTCTAACGCTGCTGGACGTGAGCGATCGCCATCAGCCTCAGCTCATCAGCCATCGCAACTGGAGCCCACCGTTCGGCGGCGGTACCCACACCGCGCTGCCGTTGCCGGATCGCGATCTGCTGGTGGTACTGGATGAGGCGGTGTTGGACAATCAGGAAGATGGCGAGAAGCTGATCTGGCTGTTCGATATTCGCGAACCGAGCAATCCGGTCAGCATTTCCACCTTTCCGCAGCCGGATGAAGTGGACTACGTGGCCAAGGGTGCGCATTTCGGGCCGCATAACCTGCACGAGAACAGGCCGGGCAGCTTTATCAGTTCAACGCTGATTTTCGCCACCCACCAGAACGCAGGTGTACGCGCTTACGATATCAGCAATCCCTATCGCCCCGTGGAAACCGGCGCGCTGGTGCCTGCGGCGCCAGAGAAAATGATGGATACCCGTCCGGGCCGCCCGCGTGTGATTCAGTCCTGTGATGTGTTTGTTGATGCACAAGGCATCATTTACAGCACCGATTACAACGGTGGACTCTCGATTATTGAGTACATGGGGTAATATGCCTCGATCGGGTAGTGCAGGTTATCGTCTTTTGACTTTCACTCGCGTAAAAAATTACGCTGAGGTGGACGTGACCGCCGGGTGAGCGGCATGAATGCCGCGAAAGTCAGCGCCGCGCCGGGAGCGCGTCGCTGGCGGCCCGAACTGCGGGCCCGAACGCCGAAGGAACCGCGTAGTGGCGTGATTTCTCGCGAAAAGCCTGGAGCCACGAGGCGGCGGCGATTGAGCGCCTCGTGTCGGGCGCGTGCTGCAACGGTTGCAGAAATCCGTATAGGCTAACGCGCACGAAACCTTCACGGAACGGACAGAAATCCCCGCTCAAAGCTAAACGGGGATAGCCTCACGAGGCGATATCGTCACACCACGCCTTGCGCCAGCATCGCATCCGCCACTTTCACAAAGCCCGCGATGTTTGCGCCACGCACATAGTTGGTGTGCTTGCTTTCGCCGCCGAAATCCACGCAGGCATGGTGGATATCCAGCATGATGTGGTGCAGACGCGCATCCACTTTCTCCGCTTTCCAGCCCATGCGCGCCGCATTCTGTGCCATTTCCAGCCCAGAGGTCGCAACACCACCGGCGTTTGCCGCTTTGCCCGGCGCAAACAGTACGTTAGCTTCCAGGAAGGCGTCCGTCGCTTCGATCGTGGTCGGCATGTTGGCCCCTTCCGCCACGGCTTTCACACCGTTAGCAATCAGCGTTTTGGCACTGGTCAGATCCAACTCATTCTGCGTGGCGCACGGCAGTGCGATGTCCACCGGCACGCTCCACGGCGTTTGGCCTGGCAGATACGTAAGACCAGCTTCGCGCGCATAATCCTCCACGCGGCCATAACGTTGGTTTTTGATATCCGCCAGCAGCGCCAGTTTCTCCGGCGTAAAGCCCGCTTCATCCACGACCGTGCCGTTGGAGTCCGAAGCGGTAATCACACGTGCGCCCAGAGACAACGCTTTTTCAATGGCATACTGCGCCACGTTACCAGAGCCGGATACCGCAACACGCATGCCCTCAAACCCAAGGCCGTGGCGCTCCAGCATCGCCTGTGTGAAGTAGACCAACCCATACCCTGTCGCTTCTGGGCGAATCAGGCTGCCGCCAAAAGAGAGCCCTTTGCCAGTAAACACACATGCGGTGTTGTTGGTCAGCTTTTTCATCATCCCGGTCATAAAGCCCACTTCACGACCGCCCACGCCGATATCGCCAGCAGGTACGTCGGTATCCGGCCCCAGATGGCGATACAGTTCCGCGATCAGTGCCTGACAGAAGCGCATGACTTCGCCATTGCTCTTACCCTTGGGATCGAAATCGGAACCGCCTTTACCACCACCCATCGGCAGCGTGGTCAATGAATTTTTAAAGGTTTGCTCGAAACCGAGGAACTTGAGGATAGAGAGGTTCACCGAAGGGTGGAAACGCATCCCGCCTTTATACGGACCAATGGCAGAACTGAACTGCACGCGCCAGGCGCGGTTGACCTGCACCTGACCTTTGTCATCGGTCCAGGCAACGCGAAACTGGATAACACGCTCTGGCTCTACCAGACGTTCCAGCAGACTTTGCTCTGCATAGCGCGGGTTCTGTTCCAGAAACGGCCACAGGGTAGAGAAAACTTCCCTGACCGCCTGAGAAAACTCCGGCTGATGCGGGTCGCGCTGCTGAACCTGATTGAGAAAACTTTCCAGAGAGACTAATTGAGCCATTACCAACTCCTGCAAAAAAGAAAAAGCGTCCTGTGGACTGTGCTTTTTTTATCTCGCACCCTTTCACGCGCAGCAAAGTGCCTGGCCGCGTGAAAACGGTGAAAGTTATGCACGTTAAAAGCCTGTGGGATCGCGGTTGAATGATGTTGTGCCGCTTCGACTATAGCACTGCTGGTGGATATTCAAGCAAGCGTTTTTTAACGTTTTATATGCTTAAAAACCAATGAGATAGGCACTTATCTTCACGCAAAAAATGATAAAAATCAGTCATAAGTTTCTGTTATATAACAAAAGAAAGTGCAATTCAGTGCACAAAAAAGCGGTTAACAGCGGGGAGGTAAAAAAATGCGATCGACTAAAAAATCGGTCAATTTGCAAAAAAATGCACCAACTAAAAAGGCTCCCCGGCCTTAACCGGGGAGCGGAGGAGAACGAAAATGTTACTCTTCGTCATCACGCAACGGAACGATCAGCATGTCCACATGCACGGTGTTGATCAGTTGACGTGCGGAAGACATCAGCTTGCTCCAGAAATCCTGATGGTGCCCGCATAACACCAGGTCCACATGATATTTCTTGATGGCATCCACCAATACCTGCCCCAGATCGCCACTGCCACTCAGGGTTTCTGTGATCGGATAACCGGCGTTTTTAGAGAGATCGGTCAACGCGTTTTGTGTTTCTTCAGAAATACGCTGCTGCATGTCACCCAGATTCACGTCAATCAGGCCGGTGTAGAGATCGGAGTAATTGACGTCGACGTGGATCAACGAGACTTTGGCATTGTACGGCCTTGCCATCGAGACCGCCTTTTCCACTAACACTTTACTTTCTGGAGAAAGGTCAACAGCAATCAGGATATGTTTATAAGCCATAATAAGCTCCTTCCGTAAAGGCACATTAATGGTTCAGCAGATTTTTCCGCCTGCTAATCTGATACTTAACGGCTTGGCTATAGCATACCACCCCTGCCGTTTTTTGTTATGTTCAGCAGATCACACCACCACATATTTACCGCATTCTGCGAGATGACCCACACATCGCCCGTGCAACGGGCACGCGATGACTGCACAACGGCTCACAGGAACGGCGATCTAACCGTAAAATTCTCGTACTCCTTGATAAGTGTAGTAGAAACGGCTCCTTATCACGTCTGGATTCCCGACGATCCGCTACAAAACGGGGAAAAAGAGTAGGTAAAATCGTCAAAATTATTTGATATCGGTCACTCTGTGGCAAAAAACTGCTTTCCTCTTCTACAATAACAATGAGGGGGATATCTACGTGCCAAATCGCGTAATGAACGTGTGGCAAAACAATTCGCAAAAACGCCGTAGGATGTCACCACATCCTCATTCTGACGAATAACATTATCCGGGAGGGGAGCATGATCAGTACATTTGCGCTTTTCTGGGCCTTGTGCATCGTCTGTGTCATCAACATGGCGCGCTATTATTCTTCTTTGCGCGTACTGCTGATGATCCTGCGCGATTGCGACCCGCTGTTGTACCAGTATGTGGATGGCGGAGGATTCTTCACTTCCCACGGACAACCCAGTAAGCAGATTCGGCTGGTACGCTACATTTACGCACAGCGTTATCTGGAACACCACGATGAAGCGTTTATGCGCCGCTGTGAGCGAGTACGAGGCCAGTTTATGCTGACTTCCGCACTGTGTGGGCTAATACTGGTAAGTTTGCTGTCCATGATGATTTGGTATTGAGCGATTGGGTACTTAACAATGTGTAATCTAGAAATATAAAAGGCGATTCTCTCGAATCGCCTTTTTATTGCGTGCAGTTTCAACCCTGACGGATTAAATCAGTTTCAGCGCCAACCAATACAGCACGCCTGACATCACCAGAGAAACCGGCAGCGTAAACACCCATGCCAGCAGGATGTTCTTAACCGTTTTACCCTGTACGCCGCCGCCGTCAACGATCATGGTACCCGCGACCGCAGAGGAGAGAACATGGGTGGTGGACACGGGCATACCGGTATAGCTCGCCACACCAATTGACAGCGCCGCCGTCACCTGTGCAGACACCCCTTGCGCGTAGGTCATACCACGTTTACCGATCTTCTCGCCGATAGTTACCGCGACACGACGCCAGCCCACCATGGTGCCCAGGGAGAGCGCCAATGCGACAGCAACGATAATCCATAGCGGTGCGTATTCAACGGTTTTCAGCATATCCTGACGCAGATTGTTCAGGTAGCGGCGGTCTTCAGACGTGGTTTCCGGCAGCTTAGCTACCTTGTCCATGGTATCCGCGATGCACATCAGCAAGCGACGCACGCGACCGCGATCATCGGCATTCAACTGGTCATAACTCTTCAGGTTATTCAGCAGCCCCAGTGAACGCTCGATGGCAATCATTACGCGCGAACTGTCGCAGTGGAACTCTTTAGCGCCATTATCAGGCAACACCGTCTCTGTCGCCAGTACTGGCGTAGAGAGGTCGATGACGTGTTTAAGCGCATCGCCATGCTGTTGATAAAACTCCTGCAAATTGACGACCGCATCACGCGTGCGGCTGATCTCATAGCCGGAAGCGCTCATGTTGACGACAAAGCCAGCAGGCGCAACGCCAATCAGCACCAGCATGATCAGGCCGATACCTTTCTGTCCATCGTTAGCGCCGTGGGAGAAGCTGACACCGATAGCAGAAATGATAAGCGCTGTACGCGTCCAGAACGGCGGCTTGCGTTTGCCATCCAGCTTTTCACGATCGGCTGGCGTTAAGTGAACACGCTTGCGTTTCTTATTGTTATTCCAGAAACGCAGCAGCACGAACAGCACCAGACCCGCGACCACCATCCCCACAATCGGAGACAGAATCAGCGACAGGAAGATACTGATCATTTTGGGAACGTTAAGCGCATCCACGACAGAGGTATCGGTGAGCAGGGCGTTGGTCAAACCAATCCCGATGATAGAACCAATCAAGGTGTGGGAACTGGAGGCTGGCAAACCAAAGTACCAGGTACCCAAGTTCCAGATAATCGCCGCCAGCAGCATGGAGAACACCATGGCCAGGCCGTGCGCGGAACTGACGTTAAGCAGCAAATCAGTAGGCAGCAAATGCACGATGGCATAAGCTACGCTCAACCCGCCTAGCATCACGCCGAAAAAGTTAAACAGTCCGGCCATGACAACCGCATATTCCGCCCGCATCGCGCGCGTGTATATCACGGTGGCAACAGCATTCGCCGTATCGTGAAAGCCATTTATGGCTTCATAGAACAGAACAAATACCAGTGCCAAAATCAGCATCAGACCGGTATGAAAGTCAACCCCGGTAAATAAATGTAGCATAAGCGTTAGGCCATTTGTGGTCATGAACGCGGCGCATTATCTGCGACAAGCCTAAACGGGAAAAGGAAAATATGACTTTTTTTTGACGAAAAGATGACCAATGCGGCTATTGGTCGGATTTATCTTAATAAAATCAAAAAAATACATATTCTTGTATAAATATACATTTTGTTACGCTGGCATCCCTTCGCGCCTGACACTACAATCAGCCGCCCGTCGGTTATCGGGGAAAATGCTTACTTTTTATATCGCCATTGGCAGGAGAACGCACTGTGGAATCGTTTGATGTTGTCATTGTGGGTGCAGGTGCTGCCGGTCTGTTTTGCGCCGCCCAGGCAGGGCAACGCGGACTGCGCGTTCTGCTGGTGGATAACGGCAAAAAACCCGGTCGCAAGATATTGATGTCAGGCGGTGGTCGCTGCAATTTCACCAACATGTATGCCGAGCCAGCGGCTTATTTGTCTGAAAATCCGCATTTTTGCAAATCCGCACTGGCGCGCTACACCCAATGGGATTTTATCGATCTGGTCAATCGGCACGGTATTGCCTATCACGAGAAAACCCTTGGGCAGTTGTTTTGTGATGACAGCGCGCAGCAGATTGTGGACATGCTGATGCACGAATGTGAACTTGGTAACGTGCAGTTTCGTCTACGCAGCGAACTCCTGGGTATTGAACGGACAGACTCAGCGTTCACCCTCACCTTTGCCACTGGCACGCTCACGGTTCCACAGGTGGTGATTGCCAGCGGCGGGCTTTCCATGCCGGGGCTGGGCGCGTCGCCCTTCGGTTATCAGGTCGCACAGCAGTTTGGCATTAAGGTGCTGCCGACACGCGCCGCGCTGGTGCCGTTTACGCTGCATAAACCGCTATTGGAGCAGATACAGACCCTGTCTGGCGTTTCCGTGCCCGTGGTGGTGACGGCGAAAAACGGTGTCAGCTTTAAAGAGAACCTGCTGTTTACCCATCGTGGCCTTTCAGGCCCCGCCATTCTGCAACTGTCTAGCTATTGGCTACCGGGCGAATGGGTGACGATCAATCTGTTGCCACAGCACGATCTTAACGCACTGCTCGCCGAGCAACGTGCAGCACACCCCAATCAGAGCCTGAAAAATACGCTGGCGCTGTGGCTACCGAAGCGCTTGGTGGAGTGTCTGCAAACCTTGGGATTGGTGCCCGAGGTGTCACTTAAACAGTTGCAATCCCCCCAGATCGCGGCGCTCATTGAAAATCTGCACGCCTGGCAGGTGCAACCCAACGGTACGGAAGGCTACCGCACCGCAGAAGTCACCCTGGGCGGTGTGGATACGCGTGAGCTATCGTCAAAAACCATGGAGGTCAGTAAAATGCCGGGCCTCTATTTTATCGGTGAAGTGGTGGACGTTACCGGTTGGCTGGGCGGCTATAACTTCCAGTGGGCGTGGAGTTCTGCCTGGGCGTGTGCGCAGGCGTTGCGTGTTTGATGTGGGATAATCAAGTAGACAAAGGGAAAAGATTAGTGCTGTGTCGACTTTATTATCCCAAAAGCCCGGCCAGAGGCCGGACATCTTGTTGACGCCGTAAATGCAGGGATGTGCATTAACGGGATACTGCGTAGTGTATCACCTCATGGACGAGAGGCTGTTCCGTCTGGCGTACGGGCCATCGTCCAGGATGGAATGCCACCCTCACAGGGATATTTAGCGGCTTTCTCTTCATCAATATCAATGCCAAGGCCAGGCTTGTCATTCAAGTAGGCATAACCCTGATCGATCTCTGGACACCCAGAGAAGACCTCACGCAACGCATCATTCATTGGCGTATATTCTTGAATACCGAAATTTGGTGAGCTCAGATCAAGGTGCATATTGGCACAAACCCCAACGGGAGAGATATCACCCGGTCCGTGCCAAGCGGTACGCACGCCGTTCAGTTCACTGTAGACTGCCAGCTTCTTCGCTGGTGTAATGCCGCCAATCGTGCTGACGTGGCATCGGATGTAATCAATTAACTTGTTATCAATTAACGGCTTCCATTCGTTCACGTTAACGAACAGTTCACCCATCGAGATCGGTGTAGATGACTGCTGACGTAACATTTTCAGCCAGTCGATATTTTCCGGGGCGACAGGATCTTCAAGATAAAACAGCTGATACTGTTCGAGGGTTTTTGCAAGGTTGATGGCCGTTACCGGGGTTACTCGTTCATGCACATCATGAATAAATTCAATGCCAAAACCCAGTTTATTACGCAGATGGTCGAACAAACGCGGAACGCTCTTCGCGTACGCATCAGGATCAAAATAAATACCGGGTGTTTTGCTTTTTGGTGAACGCTTCGGTTGAATATTTTTTGCGCGTGCTAGTTGAGTGGCAATTAACTTCAAATCGTCTGTTCCAGCACCACCATACATCCCCATCTGGCAGCGAACATATTGATAACCCTCTTCCATACGAGCGCGGATATTATCTTCCACCTCCACTTCATCCCCCCCATCAGTATGGCAATACAGTGGGATACCATCGCGACATTTTCCACCCAGCAATTCATAAACCGGCATTCCCGCAAGTTTGCCTTTGATATCCCATAGCGCCATGTCCACTCCGGACAGCGCATTGTTCATGATGGGGCCATTGCGCCAGTAACCACTGACTGCACCGGATTGCCAGATATCTTCAATACGGGTGGGATCTTTACCGATCAGAAACGGTGCCATGTACTCATCAATCGCACTTTTCACAGCAAAAATGCGCTGTGTGAAAGTCGCACACCCCAGCCCATAAAGCCCCGGTTCGTTGGTCTCAACCTTAACGACGGCCAAATCAATGCCACCAGGTGCAGTAAGAATCGTTTTTACGTTGGTAATCTTAAGGTTACTCACTTTAACTCCTCAATTCAGCAAATCAACGCCATGTCATGCCGAGGAGGACAACATGGCGAAACATTTGTAGGTCGTCCTACAACTTTTGGTGTTATATCACTTTTTTACATCCCATATATTCTTGAGCATTCATTCTGTGATAGAGATCAAACAACATCAACAGAGAAATATTTTATTCATTTAAAACAACAAGATAAACACAACCCATAAAATCATGGCACGTGTTGTTTGTGATCAGCATAGCAAAATCATTTTTGTATTGTTGATTTTAGAAAAGTGAAAATCCAATCTTAAATAAGACAGTCGTCATACAAATATCAAGCATAAGGAAAATGACATGACAGCTTTATTTGACTTAACGGGGAAAACGGCACTGGTAACAGGTTCTGCCAGGGGTTTGGGATACGCCTATGCAGAAGGGCTGGCCGCCGAAGGCGCACACGTTATCCTAAATGATATCCGCGACACGCTCCTTACTGAGTCCGTTGATAAATTAAGAGCTAAAGGCTACACCGCCTATGGCGTCGCCTTCGATGTAACGAAAGAAGATGCGATTGAAAACGCGTTCAACCAACTGGATGAGCAAAATATTCACGTTGATATTTTGATCAACAACGCAGGTATTCAATATCGCAAACCGATGGTGGAACTGGAACTTGAAAACTGGCAGAAGGTCATCGACACGAACCTGACAAGTGCCTTCTTAGTTTCACGAGCCGCTGCCAAACGAATGATTGCACGCAACACTGGGGGAAAGATCATCAATATCGGTTCATTGACCAGTCAGGCAGCAAGGCCGACCGTTGCACCTTACACTGCGGCGAAAGGTGGAATAAAAATGCTGACCTGCTCAATGGCTGCTGAATGGGCGCAATTTAATATTCAGTCCAATGCGATTGGACCGGGATATATTCTAACCGATATGAACACCGCGTTGATTGAAGATGAAAAATTCGACAGTTGGGTGAAAAGCAGTAACCCCTCTCAGCGCTGGGGCCGTCCGGAAGAGCTTATTGGCACAGCGGTATTCCTATCGTCAAAAGCCTCTGACTACATTAATGGCCAAATCATTTATGTCGATGGCGGCTGGCTATCCGTTCTGTAATTGTTGCTTTATTTCCCAATAATACAGATTACAAAACAATAACATGGAATATAAATAATGATTCAAAACATACAGGCAAAATTAGCGCCGATACGCTGGCGTAAATTGATTCCTCTCGCCTTTATTACTTATAGTCTTGCGTATCTGGACCGTGCGAATTACGGTTTTGGGGCGGCATCCGGTCTGGCAGAAGATCTGAATATAACACCAGGAATTTCATCCTTATTAGGTGCCTTATTTTTCTTGGGGTACTTCTTTTTCCAGGTTCCAGGCGGAATTTACGCTGAGAAGCGCAGCGCTAAAAAACTCATTTTCTGGAGCCTGATACTGTGGGGCATACTCGCCACGGCGACAGGAATGGTGCATGACGTCAAAGTCTTGGCGATCATTCGTTTCCTTTTAGGCGTTGCGGAAAGCGTTGTGATGCCAGCCATGCTGGTATTTTTAAGTCACTGGTTTACAAAGAAAGAACGTTCCAAAGCGAATACGTTTCTTTTTCTCGGCAACCCGATTACGGTGCTGTGGATGTCCGTGCTTTCTGGCTACCTTGTCGAAGCATTTGGCTGGCGTGGGATGTTCATCATTGAGGGCGTACCCGCAATTATCTGGGCAGCCATCTGGTGGTTTATTTTTGTTGATAGACCTGTTGACGCCAAGTGGTTGACTGAAAAAGAGAAAAAAGACATTGAAGCTGCATTGGCAGCAGAACAAACCAATATCCAAGAAATTAAAAATTACAGCGAAGCATTTCGCTCCAAAAAAGTGTTGTCACTATCCTTTATCCATTTCTTCTGGAATATAGGAATGTATGGTTTCATTATGTGGCTACCTTCGATTCTGAAATCTGCGTCTGGGCTGGGTATTGTCGCTACCGGTTGGTTATCAGCAGCACCTTATCTCCTCGCCGTTCCTATGATGCTAAGTGCCTCATGGTATTCTGATAAGTTTCTAAACCGAAAGATTATTGTCCTGCTCTTCTTAGGTCTGGGTGCTATCTGTTTTATTGGTTCCTTTAGTGTTGGTGCATCCAATTTCTGGCTGTCTTATGTACTTTTGATGGTTGCAGGTGGGGCAATGTACACCCCTTATGGCCCCTTCTTTGCCGCTATTCCTGAAATGATCCCTCGTAATGTTATGGCAGGCGCAATGGCCTTTATTGTTAGTTTCGGCGCGCTTGGCTCATTTGTAGGTTCGTGGATTGTAGGCTATCTGAATGGCCTAACCGGAGGCCCCGGCGCGTCTTACATCTTTATGGGCGGATCGCTTGTACTTGCTGTTTTCCTAACCTCGGTCACATCGTTTACCAGCAAAACATCGTCTCTGACCAAAGCACAAGCGTACTAATGCAAAGCGCCCTAATGGGCGCTTTGTTCTTAAAAGTGAAATGTTATACAATCGCTTCCTTCAAGACACCTATTATGGCAGGCCCTCTTTTGAGCATAAAATCCATTCAAAAACATAATGTTGTAAATGAAATTTATGATCAGATCAGTGAAAAACTGTTAGATGGCAGTTGGTCTCCAGGTAGCCGCCTTCCCTCGGAAGCAGAACTCACTGCTGCCTTTAATGTCAGTAGAGTTAGCGTGCGCAGCGCAGTACAGCGTTTTCGAGATTTGGGTATCGTCGTCACACGTCACGGTAGCGGCAGCTTCGTGAGTGAAAACTTTACGCCGCAAATGCTTAGCAGCGATCCTAGACCAATCATGCATCTGAGCCGCGAAGAATTCCACGATATGATGATTTTTCGCCAGACGGTGGAATTTAAATGCGTTGAGTTAGCGGTAACACATGCTACCGATGAGGATATGCGCCATCTCGAACAAGCCCTGAACAATATGCTTATCAACAAAAGCGATTATAAAAAATACTCGGAAGCAGATTACGCGTTTCACCTGGCCATCGTCAGGGCATCACATAATAGCGTGTTCTACAACGTAATGAATTCGATTAAAGATATTTATTACTACTACCTTGAGGAACTTAACCGCGCATTGGGTATAACTCTTGAGAGTGTCGAGGCACATATCAAAGTATATATGTCAATTAAAAACAGGGACGCACGTACGGCAGTAGAAGTCCTTAATGAAGCGATGTCTGAAAATATTATCGCCATCGAAAAAATCAAATCATCGGCAAA
>NZ_JAGFPF010000650.1:0-1087 GCF_025962695.1 Candidatus Symbiopectobacterium sp. NZEC135
CACCGACTTTGATGGTGTAGGTGGTTACGCCAGTACTACTATTCTTTAATGGAGAGATGGCCATAATTAATCCAATGTCTAAATTAACGGTGGGAAGTAAAGTTTTGTGCCGGGTTTGATCTGTCTGGCACTGATCAAATTATTAGCCCGAGCAACCTCAATATAATAACTGCTGTTGTTATAGATCTTATGGCATAGCATGGGGAGCGTGTCTCCCGCTTTGAATTCAATGATATGTGTTAAGTCAGGGGAGGATTGTTTTTTTAAGGCATTTTTTTCTTGTTGAGTTAAATACTTTGCAAAGCTAAGTGATACCGTGGCCCGCAGTGGGTTACCAGAAGAATCAAAGAGAGAGTAATTAATACTGATAGCGGTTAAGCGACCCTGGAAGTTTACAGATGAACCCCATGCAATCACTACTGGATTAGGTTCATGCTGTTCACCATTGTAGACGTAGGTCACTTTTTTAAGCGTGGCAAGTTGCTTCTGCACGGTGTTTGTACTCGTATTGCCGGTGACTCCTGTACCGTCGAGCAGCAGTTCGAAGTCCAATTTCTCGCTTTCATAGCCTTTAAACACCGTTGTTGGTGAGACATCACCTTGTTGCTGAGGGCCTTTATCCGTGTAAGAAATACCAAAATTATGCTTAATGCTATTAGGATTTAACGTTGCCGAAAATGTTTGGGCAACAGTTCCTTTAGACGTCACTGATTTAATTGTTATTTTTTCCATTCTGAATTCCCTTTGTTTAAATCACTTATCTTTCTCTTACTTCATCAGGCGACATTATCAATGGGTAACAAAGCGTTGTCTCAGGCCGATTTACTTCAGAATCAACGCTTGACCTATCCGTGCCGAATGACGGGTTTTTATTATCGTCATTTATCGTTTTTGATTTAATCACAAGCTGTTTTATTTCTAATGGCACAGTTATAAGTTCCTTTTCAAATGATGAAAACAAATTTCAATCTCTTCAATGGCTATGTCATTTTGCGTTGCGTTGAAAGGTGCCATCTTCAGTTTTACTGGATATGCATTTGAGGCAGTCCAGCTTTTGCAGGTGGTTCCTTTCTCATTTAGCAAATTG
>NZ_JAGFPF010000651.1:0-1086 GCF_025962695.1 Candidatus Symbiopectobacterium sp. NZEC135
TTGGAAATTCTATTGGTAGTGGTAAAAAAAGATATTCCTTAGATAGTGAAGGTAATGTACATCAATTTACTAACACTAATGATGGATCATGGCATTGGTCAGGTAGTACGGGAGATAAAAGTGTAGCAATACCCAAAAGTGATATTCCATCAGATATTAAGAAACAATTAGGTCTGCCAGGTAAATGGAGGCAATCATGATTTTTGGAGATCCCAATCGCTTTGCTATTCTCATTGAATATATTCCTGAATGGGGAGATGGTTATAAAAATGGATTATTCCACTTTTGTGTGAAAGGTAGCATATACCCTGATAAAACTAAAGTTGCCACTTTAGGTGGTGATGTGTTTTGTCTATCTGATGGAAATGCACTGACATCACCAGTGAATGATATAAATTTATTCTTGATGGATAAAGGAAAAGCATTTTATACAATGTTAGAAACCATGTTGCCTGAAAGAGTTAAATCGAAAGAAAAAATTCATGATGATTTTATTACTTCCTATAGATATCAAGCCTCAACATATAATTTAGAAAACGACTGTTGTTTTTTCTTTGCGATTTCCAACGGAAATAACATACGGGTTGTAGGATCTAAATTAAGCATTTTAAAAGAAGGTGCAAATGGGCTTCATTGGGTGGACGTTTCAGAACCATATATTGTAGATGTTATTTTAGATAAAGATGAAATGAATAGGATCATTAAATCGGCCATTGATTATTACGCATCAATATAGTTTTTTTATTTTATATTTTAACATCGTAGATGCCTGATAATGCCATGAG
Organism: Candidatus Symbiopectobacterium sp. NZEC135; assembly: GCF_025962695.1. Taxonomy (NCBI): domain Bacteria; kingdom Pseudomonadati; phylum Pseudomonadota; class Gammaproteobacteria; order Enterobacterales; family Enterobacteriaceae; genus Symbiopectobacterium; species Candidatus Symbiopectobacterium sp. NZEC135. The sequence continues at coordinate 786 of NZ_JAGFPF010000651.1, forward strand.
TCCGATTTCTAACAAAGAGCAACAGCGTCTGCGCTAGGCTCTGCCTATTGGGAAAAGTGGCAGTCGAGTGGTGGATGTCGTGCGCACTCAAAGTGCGTTGAAAAAGGCGGAAGAGCCCGGTGAGGTGTGCCGCTCATGCCAGGCAGAGAGAGCTAGTGATAAAGATAAAGAATGGGCAGCGTACAAAGCCGCTTTAGTGCAAACGCCGCTAGACAAAGAGGCGATGAAGCAATACGGCATTGGCAGGCGGCGATATCAAGCAAACGATAGAGGCAGAGCCGCGCTTTATCTGGATCAGTTG
>NZ_JAGFPF010000652.1:0-1085 GCF_025962695.1 Candidatus Symbiopectobacterium sp. NZEC135
CCGTTGATATTTTTACTCAGCGAGAGTTAGAGATAATATCCTTCGCTATCCGACGACTCTCGGCAAAAGAGATCGCCAGCAGGCTGTGCCTTTCCTATCGCACGGTGCAAAATCGCTTAAACGGCATTTACAGTAAAGCGCAAACCACCTCGCTCAGTGGCTTGATTGAGTATTGCATGATGGTTGGGTTGAATGACTATATGCCAAGAAGCCTGTTAAAACAGAAAGTGGATTTCTTTTGGTAGCGCGATCCGGACACCGGCCTCAGCGCGCGATGATGCGATCGAAAAGAAGCTGTTGGATATCTTCGCGCTGTGCCTGAATGACATGCACGACAATCCTGTTTTGTTCGCTGTTGATGGAATAAAAGAACCGATAACCGCTTTCTGTATTACATTCACGGTATTTCATGCAGCCCAATTTAGATAGCTGCGGTGAGATAGGGCAGCTTGAAGGGAAAGCAGTGACTCTATTTTCAAACTCTTGGATCGCAAGCCGTAACACAGGGCGGGGATCGATGTTGTTACTGCGCAGGAAGAACGCTATTTTGTTTACACAGAACTTTGCCGTTTCCGTATAGGTGACATCGATCCCTGTCTTGTGCAGTGTGGTCATATTGACTCCCTGTCATTGCAACGTTAAATGCCATCCAATAATTCGTCGCGTGCAAATACCCGCCCTTCGGCGAGATCTTTTTCGGAAATCGTCAGCAGTTTTAACAGTGCGATCGCGTCATCGCGTTGCTTTCTTTCTTCAAAAGACTCAATGACATAAGCAGGCATGCCATTTTGGGTAACCAAAATCGGCTCAGAAAGTTCAAGTGCAGCCGCGTGCTTTTTAATATAGCTGATGGTTTCGACTCTCATGGCGACTCCTGTGGTTTACTTGTAATATCGCGGGACGTATCACAGGGCAATCCTGTATCACGCGATGCCTAGTGACGGATAAACCCAAACATGGTCTGAATGTGGACCATATTTGGGTTTTCGTCAATCTTGAAAAACCCTCACCGTCGCTATTTGAGATAAATCGTCATGGCCATTGCTGTCTCACGGCGGGGTCAGCATAAAGACTTTTTCATTCTG
>NZ_JAGFPF010000653.1:0-1083 GCF_025962695.1 Candidatus Symbiopectobacterium sp. NZEC135
GGTGATGAAGCAATCCTGTTTTTGACGGAAGAGCTGCGCAACGGTTTACGCGCCACCGATGTGATTGGTCGCTTCGGTGGCGATGAGTTTGCGGTGATTTTGCCTGAGGCGCGAGCAACAGACGCGGTTGAGATCATTAATCGCATTCGTACTCGCCTGGCCGCCAAGCGCTTAACGCAAACGCCACAGTTGGGGATTCGTATCAGCGTCGGCGTAGCTGAATATCGCCCAACCATGAACCAGTATCACGACTGGCTCAAAGCGGCGGATATCGCACTTTATATGGCGAAAAACAAGGGTCGCGGGCGCACGGAAGTGGCCTGACGCCTCCCCCTCATGAATGGCGTTTACTACGGCAGCGAATTCAGCCGATGATAGACGTTGAAGTCAATAACCCGGTTGGTTATCTCTCCCAGGGGTTTTCCCGCATCAATCATTGTATGAATATCCTTGGTGAGGTGTGTGAAATTCTCTAGATTTACTGTGCGCTTTTTTTGATCGACATTCTGACTGATAGCGTAAATAGCGGCTTTTATTGCGTAAACTCTCGTTGCATTTTCATAGGATTGTGTCAGGTGCTGGTTTACTTCACGGCGTAGCGTGACCGCCGGGGAGGGGGGCGCTGGTTCTATTGGTGAAAAACCGTTTAAAAACAGCCGTATCTCCTTAACCCGATCAAGCGCATTGCCAAGATATTGATACTTATCTTCCCGAATACGTTTTTCATACGAGCGTGAATGGCCGTTTGAGTAGGCGTCGAAACGCGTCAATGACTCGAGGTGGGTGTCTGGTGCTGCTCTTTTTATCTTCAGCAGCGTTTCTGCAAAGGCAATGTGCTTGGGGGATTTGGTTTGTTCAGCAAGTTTGACGGCCGAGGTCAAACTGTGAGTAAAACGTGCCTTAAAAGAAAGCAGCAGCGTTGATGTTGCAATATTGCTTACCATGATGACTTCTTGTAATTGCTGTGGTGGCGGGGTGTTAAAACTGTAGCCCACCACCGCTAATGCTTTCTTCTAAATTCCGTCTCCTGCTGCAAGCGGCTTTTCTGAAGCCTCATTCGCAAGCGTTTGTCTGCAAGTTGGC
>NZ_JAGFPF010000654.1:0-1083 GCF_025962695.1 Candidatus Symbiopectobacterium sp. NZEC135
ATTCGATGCAATCAGCAAGACTCATTCTGGAGTTGGGGAGTCTAGTCCTACTAGGCAAATTTTCCGCAACCTTGAGAGCTTCCCTTATATGTTGTTTAGAGATTTTATCGACGGGAATATTACCAACAACATGGTAGAGGACATCAAAGAAGCGCTGATTCTCGTTTGCTGTCTGCTTACGCCACTTTTGACCTTTATCCTTTCTGAAGTCATGCCACGCTTCCAACAATCTTGGGCCGTGCGCTGTTTCAGTCTCGGCAATTGTCGTCATATTTTGCTCTACTGGCGTCGGGTTAACTGGCGAGACTGCATTTTGTAAAGCTGACCCCATCGAATCAATGATCTGCTGGTATCGTGGCAAATCACCAGAATAGAATGCTTCATAAGCCTGTGACATAAGGGCCTGATTCATATCTATCTGGCTGGCAATATGGTGAATCTGTTCAAGGTCGGATTCATTAACCGTTAACCTCTTCATTCTGAGTGCTGCAGTAATCATTCTGGCGGAAAAATTGTCGCCATTGTACATATTACTCAAATGCTGGCTTGCGTAGCCCCGCGCCTCTTTTGCCGTGTCTAGCGGCGATAAAGGTTCACCTGTAATCTGTTTGTGATATCGGCCTAATTCTGGTAACCGTTTAGCCTCTTCAATGCCACCTTTTAGCCAATTCAAAAGATATTCATCAAAGTCTTGTTTTGTGGCGGCGCGGTAGCCTTGCATTTTGTGTTTGAACTCTTCGAGGCTCATAGTTCCATTCTGCACAAGGGGAATGAAAGGGCGGAGCTGATTCATGATCACTTCTGCTTGCTTTCGGCTATCAGTGCCGAGAGTCAGACGTACAAAACTTGTTGAATCATTTAGTCTAAAGTTAGTGTAGAATGTGCGCCCACGAATCATTGTGTGTGGCAGCTTGTGTGACATATTGTTTGCCATGCTGTGTACCATGAAATAGTTATATATCAGTGAGTTAAGTTATTATTGGTGCTAACTCGTTGTTTTTGAAAGTATACCAGACGCCTGTGAAGGCGACACTCTGAGGCTGCTCAATGAGCGAAAAGTTACAAAAAGTGCTGGCGCGCGCT
>NZ_JAGFPF010000655.1:0-1082 GCF_025962695.1 Candidatus Symbiopectobacterium sp. NZEC135
ATAAAATGAAATCGAGTTTCAATTCTATTTGCAAGCAAAAGAAAAAAAGTGAAGCGCGATCATGATTTTAGTATTGTCTGCCCCACCAGGTACTGTTGACGGGGTTTTATCAACGAGAGGCGTTATCTCAGGAGAGTGGTTGTTGATATAATGCAATGTATGTTGTAACTAAATTAAGCTTGTACTGATATGATTCGAGCGTCATTGTCGTTATCCCCTTACACCAGCGGAGCCAGACACAGCTCTTCGCTTTCAGCCAACTGGGTTTTCAACACTGAGCGTTCCACCTGATGGCAGGCATGTTGTGCGGCCTGTGCCGGAGATTGTCCGGCGAGTAAAGCCGCGGTCAGTTCTGCACAGAACAGATCGCCAGTGCCTTTCGGCGCAATGGGTAAACGGTTATGCAGGATCGGTACCACCGCATCGCGTGTGACGCACAGCGCCTGAATCCGTTGCTTATCGAGGTTGCCCGGTGCACTGGTGACAACCACCCACTCCAGCGTTCCCTTTAGCAACGAACGTGCAGCGGCAATAGCCGATTCGGCACTGTCCAGCGTCATCGCCGATAAACAGCTCAGCTCAAACGCATTTGGCGTCAGCCCGGTAGCCAGCGGTAATACCTCATCGCGATAGCAGGCATTTATCTCGGCATTGACGTAGTAACCGCAGTCAGTATCCCCCATCACCGGATCGAGAATGATGTGAATATCCGGCCAAGAGGCGCGCACCTGTTTAAGCCAGGCAACCAACGGCGGCACCAGCGAGGTCGTGCCGATATAGCCAATAACGATAGCACGCGCATGTGTCAATGCGCCCCGCTCCAGCAGACCTTGCAGAAAACCTTCAAACCATTCGACCGGAATTTTCCCACCATAGCAGCTAGGATAATGAGGCGTATTGCTGAGGATGACCGTAGGCACCAATGCAACACGCAACCCATGTTGCGCCAGCGCCGGTACCGCGATACTGTTCCCTACGCAACCATAAACCACCTGCGACTGAATGGAGATCACATCATAGTGTGCAGGCCCGGAATGAAAATGGGCGCTTTCCGCGTCCGGCGTAATGGGTACGTACTGCAT
>NZ_JAGFPF010000656.1:0-1081 GCF_025962695.1 Candidatus Symbiopectobacterium sp. NZEC135
TGCCGAGAGTGGCAAGTATGTGCACTATGGGGTGACAACACAGAATATTCAGCAGACGGCACACCTGTTTATCGTAAAAAAATTCCACCAGAAACTGATGACGTTTGTGGATGCCACGCTGGTGAATTTGGCTAACCTGGCAAAAGCGCATAAAAACACCCTGATGGCGGGGCGCACGCATGGCAAGCACGCTTTACCGATCACCTATGGTTATAAGGTATCGGTATGGATTTATGAATTGCTGGCCGCCGTGGATCGCATGCAACAGGCGGAGAAAAGGGTGTTTACCGTGATGATGGGGGGCGCGGTAGGCGCTTTCCATGCGACCGGCGAGCCGGGCAGAGCCGTGCAGGACTTGGTCGCGGAACAGCTTGGTATGCATTCGATGCTGGTGCCTTCACGCAATGCCCGGGTGTTCCGCGCTGAGTACATCAGCAACCTGTGCCTGTTGGCAACGACGCTGCATAAAATTGCTGAAGAGGTCTACCAAACCTCGAGTGAAGAATTTGGCGAAGTGTCTGAAGCGTTTGCCAAAGGCACGGTAGGCAGCAGCACCATGCCGCAAAAGGTGAATCCCAAGCTGGCGAAAGGGATCATTGCCAATGCGCAAAAATTATATTCGGTACTGACGGCAACCTTGTATGTTTGCCCACGCCCCTTCGAAGCAGACAGCTCAGCCTATTTTATTTTTGATGCCAGCCTGCAAGAAAGTATTGAATTAATGGCGGAAATTATCCTGCGTGGGGAAGAACTGACGCGAACGCTGGTGATTAACCGTGAGCGGATGCATGACAACGTGATGTTGACGCACGGGTTAATCAACAGCGAAAAAATCATGATGAAACTGGTGGATAAACTGGGCAAAGATCCGGCGCACGAACTGGTTTATAACATGGCGATGCGCAGCACCCATGAACATCTCGAATACAGTAAGGTGTTAAGCAATGACCCGGTGATAGCGAGCCAATTTACGGTGCAAGAAATTGCTGATTTGGTCGATCCGGCCGCCTATATCGCGCTGTGTGCGGTGCTGGCCGATGCGCTTGCTGTGCGGGTGCTGAGGAGGGATCATGAATCATGT
>NZ_JAGFPF010000657.1:0-1080 GCF_025962695.1 Candidatus Symbiopectobacterium sp. NZEC135
GGTGTTGCCACCGGATCTGGCGATTCGTGACGAAGTGGGGCCGACGTTTGAATCGGTATTTACCCTGCGCAATGAAAGCGCAGGCAGCGTGCCGCGCTTGCTTACCTATCCGGGGTTTAGCGACTACTACCTCAAGCAGGATAAGGCGTTGCTGGAATTGACGGCGCTGGATGCCTGGGTACTGGGACAGCGTGAACGCGCCCAGTTTAGCGACGCAGACCGGCGTGAGATTCTGCGCCAGGTGAACGATCGCTATATCACCGATTACATCAACCAGTGGCAAAAGGTACTGGCTAACATCGATGTGCAGACGTTGGCAACCCCGGAACAGGCGCTGGATATCCTGACGGATATCACCGGTAACGATCAACCCTTCCAGCGTGTGCTGACCACGGTGAACGACAATACCCGTATCCGTAAGCTGGCTGATGATGACAACGACACGGCGCAAAACATCAATACCCGCGCTGGTCGCCCCTTCATGGCTATTAATGCGGCATTGAGCGGCCGGGGAGAACAAGGCCCGCTGGTGCAGGAAGTGAACCAGAAACTGACCGATCTGTACCACTATCTGGATCAGATAGTGAATGCCACCGATCCCGGGCAGGCCGCACTTAAAGCCCTACAGGCGCGTCAGGGCAACAAATTTTCCGATCCGCTGTTTGCTTTGCAGCAATATGCGCGCGGCTTGCCGGCGCCGCTCGATCGCTGGGTGGGAAGGCTGGCCGCGGAGAGCACCAGCCTGGTTACGGGGCTGGCGATGTCGTCCCTCAATGATGAGTGGCTGAATAAGGTGGTGACGCCGTTTAACGAGAAACTGGCGAATCGCTACCCGTTCGATCCCACCTCTAACAAGGATGTACCACTGTCAGAAATAGAACAGTTCTTTATGGCGGGTGGCATGCTGGACAGCTTTTACCAGACCAACCTCAAAGCCATGCTGGAGAGCGGGATGCTGGAGGAGGGCATGTCAACGCCGGGCCAAACCGAGCTGATGAAGCAGCTGGAGCGCGCCAACCGCATTCGACAGACGCTGTTTAATGCGCAAGGCAGTCTGGAAGTGCATTTTGTGCTGGAGCC
>NZ_JAGFPF010000658.1:0-1079 GCF_025962695.1 Candidatus Symbiopectobacterium sp. NZEC135
CAGAATCAAACGGTGTTTGGCACGGCGCAGGCGTTTGGCGTTGGTCATGTCTCCGGTGAGAAACACTGACATCGCCAGCGAGAGGGAACTGGTGAGGCGTTGATGCAGCGCCAGCAGTTCCTCCATGCCCTCGGAGGATAAGGAAAGCCGGGCATCCAGCGCCTTGTTAGTGAACGACGACGAAATATGCTCGAGAATACCGCCCGCCTGTTTCAGGTTTAACGCCGTATCGATCACTTCCGCCCAACGGCGCGAATCTTCCTCTCCCAGGTCGTCCTGACGAATTTGCGCCAGATAGAGCTTGATAGCGCTGTGTAGCATATCCGCCTCTTCATCAAGGCGGCTGATCTCGCGTTTTTGCTCTCTGTCACCCAACAGCACCAGCCTAAAGCGCTCCAGCATTTGCGCGACGACATCGCCCAGTCGCAGCGTTTCGCGTACCGCATTAGCGAGGGCAAGCGAAGGCGTGTCCAGCGCGCTGTTGTCGAGATAACGCGGTGCGGCGGTGGCGTTATTCATATCCTCATGGGGCACCAAACGGCGACACAGACGCGCCATGCTGGTCACCAGCGGCAGCATCAGCAGGCAGCGCAGCAGGTTATAGACGACATGAAAATAGATAACGGCTTCGTCGGAGGCAACGTCCGTGCTGCTGATCCACAGTGCAAGCGGTGCCAGCCAGGGCAGAATCAACACGCAGCCGATGATCTTGAACAACATACTGCCGAGCACCAATTGTCGGGCGCTGGCACTTTGTCCGCGTCCTCCGAGTATTGCCAGCACACCGCTGCCGAGGTTGGCACCAATCACAATGCACAGCGCCATTTTCAGCGGAAGCAGCGCGGTTGCTGCCAGCGTCGCCGTCAGCAGCACAGCGGCAAGGCTGGAATAGCTGACCATGGCGAACACCGCCCCCAGCAGCAGTGCCAGCAGCGTGTCATCAGAAATGGAGGTAAAAATCACCAGAATGGCGCTGGAATGGGTGATGGGGGCAGCAGCAGCGACGATCAATTCCAGCGCCAACAGGATCAATCCAAGGCCGATGCCCACTCGCCCCAGATGGCCGACACGGGCCTTGC
>NZ_JAGFPF010000659.1:0-1077 GCF_025962695.1 Candidatus Symbiopectobacterium sp. NZEC135
ATTTGCGTACTGCTTATGCTTCCTATCAGGTTAGTGAACGCGAAGCTCAGCGGGGCATGGTGTATCGCGATGGCTTTGCGCAAAACTGGGCGACGGATAACCGTATGGTTGGGGAGTGGCAGTGGGGAGATGTGGAAAACACGCTGCTGTTGGGTATTGATTACCGTCGCGCCAATTCACAAAGCCGCGATGGTGATTTCTACGGTATTGGTGCCATTGACATGTTTAACCCCGTCTATGGCAATGCCGTTCTGCCGCTCAACGATTTGTATTCTCACCGTACTGGACGCCACCAAATCGGTTACTACGTTCAGAACCAGTTTCGTTATGACGATCGCTGGATTGCCTTGATTGGCGGTCGTTACGATAAAGCGAAATCGCGCGATCAGAATCTGACTGATGGCAAGGGTAGCCGTAAGGATGACGACAAGTTCACCAAAACGGCTGGGCTGATGTACCTGTTTGATAACGGTGTTTCTCCCTACATTAGCTACTCTGAATCCTTTATGCCGCTTGTGGGCAATGACGGTAAAGGCAATCCATATAAACCGACCGTGGGTAAGCAGACCGAAGTGGGGATGAAATATACGCCGCACGGCTTTAACGGTTATGCGACCGTAGCGCTGTATAACCTGGTTCAGGATAACGTATCGACCACTGACCCTGATCACTCAGGCATCTCAATGCAAACCGGGCAGGTTCGCTCTCGCGGTATCGAGTTGGAAATGAGCGGTGAGGTGGCGCGCGGCCTGACGGTGCTGGCCAATTATAACTATGGCAAAGTCGAGACCACCAAATCACTTGATCAAGCCGAAGTAGGTAAACGCTTTGTTGAGCAGCCATTACAACAAGCGTCCGGTTGGGTGAATTATGCGTTCCAGGGAACACTCTCCGGTTTATCTGTGGGGACGGGGGTGCGTTATGTCGGTAGTTCTTTTGGTGATTCAAAGGAAAGCCCCAACCTGAAATCCCCTGCCTATACCCTTTGGGATGCCATGGTAGCCTATGACTTCACCAAGAATTTGCGCTTGCAGGATAATGCCACCAACCTCAGCAACCGTGAATATGTCAGCGTGT